>CAYJDU010000030.1:0-9455 GCA_964369035.1 uncultured Methanomassiliicoccales archaeon
CAACAGCATTGGTATTGTTGTAGTGTATAAAAGCATTGCTAATAAAATAGGATTTGCTCAAACCCACACGTTCGGTCAACGACCCCCGTATGGACTACAGACGAAACATCTGCCACGGCACCATGCATGTGCAAAGTGATCTCCGTTACAAGAACGAATACATCACCGTATATTAACTGTTTGTATTCGGGGTAAAAACAAATAACCTATTAAACAAAAAGGGGTATCAACACATATGTCCGATAAACAAAAAGAATTCTGCACTCAATGCGGCGCCTCCTTAGAGCCCGACTCTACGTTTTGCTCCGAATGCGGCAACAATGTGGCTGAACCTGATCTGATATATAATTCTGGGATTGGCCACGTGTCGAACACAGATTTTGTTTACGGTTCGAACGACATAGCAAAGACCAGAGCTGAAAGTCGTATGATATGGATCTACATCCTTATGGTAGGATACCTTTTCATAGGGGTAATGTTAGCGTCCACTGGGATATTGTATGAACGTATTATGGATATCATCGGGTCTGATCCAGCACTTATAGAAATAATTGAATCGAGTGGTGTAAGCTACGAATATATGGCCTCACAATCTGACGCAATGTTCAAATTCGGCATACTCGTCGCTGTATCCGTCGTATTGGTGATGATCAGTTTTATCATGTCAATAATGAAGACCAAACACAATTTAGCCGTGATATTATGTGCGGCAGGATCTATCATACTTATAGGTACATATTTCAGTGGAATGTCTGATGGAATATTCTTGGGCATCATAGGTTTACTTGTGACGTACATGTTGTACACCACGAAACCAGCGTTCATAGATTGAAACTTCTTAATATTCATGACCCGAGGATAAGTTATCCGGAGGCCATGATATAAAAGAAAAAAAGGTTCGATCAGCTGAAGGATCCACTCACATATTCTTTAGTTAATTTATTTCGAGGGTCATTGAATATCTGATCCGTCTCGCCGAACTCCTCCAGTTTACCAAGATACATGAATCCTGTGTAATCAGCAATACGCATGGCCTGCTGCATGTTGTGAGTGACTATGACCACAGTATAATCCTTAGACAGTTCTATGGCCAACTCTTCTATCTTTTTTGTTGCTAATGGATCTAAAGCAGACGTAGGCTCGTCCATCAATAAAATTTCGGGGTTGATAGATAGTGCACGTGCGATGCAGAGCCTCTGTTGCTGTCCTCCGGAGAGTTTCATAGCGTACGAATTCAAACGGTCTTTTACCTCGTTCCACAAAGCTGCTTTCTTAAGGGACTCTTCAACTATCTTATCAAGCTTCTTCTCATCCCTTATCCCGTGGATCTTAGGGCCATACGTAACGTTATCCCTGATGGTCATAGGGAAAGGGCTAGGACTTTGGAAGATCATGCCTATTTGAGATCTTATTTCCAACACGTTCGCATAAGGGGCGTATATGTTCTGGCCGTTATATTCCACAAGGCCTTCGACCTTACATCCGTCTACAAGGTCGTTCATCCTGTTGAACACTTTCAGTAGTGATGATTTACCGCATCCTGAGGGCCCTATGAGAGCCGTGATCTTGTTCCTCATTATAGGCATCGAGACGTCATAAAGTGCTTGATTCTCCCCGTACCATAGACTGAGATTTCTTACGCTGACCGCTAATTCTGATTTTTTTATCAATGTGATCACCATTTAGTGTTTTTAGAGTAATGATGCCGGACCAACGATGCAACTAAGAACATCGAAAGTACGATCAATAAAAGTACCACCGCAGTGCCGTACTGGTTAGTTGTAGAACCCGTAACCTCGGTCGCAAGGAAATAAAGGTGATATGGTAACGCCATGACAGGTTCAAAAAGGGTTAATGACGCAGTGGACCTGAACGCCACCGCCGCCGTGAACATGATAGGTGCAGTCTCACCTGTAGCACGCCCTAAACTAAGGATTATCCCTGTTATTACTCCTCCTATCGCCGCAGGAAAGACAATCTTGTAGATAGCCTGCCACTTACTGGAACCCATAGCCATAGATGCATGCATGAGGGTCTTAGGCACGGCAGAAACGGCCTCCTCGGTTGTCTTAATTATCACAGGCAATATCATGAACGCCAAAGTGATGGAACCTGCTATCACAGAGTATCCCCATCCAAAAGCCATAACGAACACGGACATCCCAAACAATCCGAACACTATCGAGGGGGTCCCGTTCAACGCATCCACAGCATTACGGACAGTTTGAGTGAATATATTGTCACGAGCATATTGGGAAAGATATATTCCTGCACAGATGCCAAGAGGAAGTGCGATCACCGAGGTCAAAGCAACAAGTTCGAGGGTTCCGACGATGGCAGGCCAGATTCCACCTGCACGTCCCGAGTCGCTAGGCATACCGAAGATGAATTCTGTAGAAAGTGCGGGGATACCCTTCATAAGAACATCCCCTATTATGATTATCAAGATTATTATTATAAAAAACATCAAGACCCTAAGAGAACTATGAGCGACAAACTGCTTCTCCCTGGAACCGATAAATCTCAAAGACCATGAGACTGCGATGAAGGATAGGGTGATAAGTATACCAAAGATTAACGCTAAAACGTTCGTAACGAACAAAGTGGCCATCATCGAGGAGAATATAAAGATCACAATCAAAATCGATATTGTACGAATAAGTGGTTTTATTCTGTAGAATATTCTAAGGGTGCTGTCGCCAATTTTATTACGAACCAGGTTCTTAAGGTCCAAGGAGTTTTTTGGAGCCTTGATTATGCCTAATTTTATCCTTGTTCTTCTACCTATAGCGTTGGCGAATAGATTTACAACTATGACAGACACCAGTAAAAGAAGGGAGACAGCGAATAACGATGAATAATGAATGCTGTTCTGCACAACTTCAGGCATCTCTAATGCGACGGTCGCAGTGAGCGTCCTTACGTTCTCGAATATGTTATAGATTGGATCTGGGATAAGGGCCGAGTTCCCAGTTACCATGATCACCGCCATAGTCTCTCCCATAGCCCTTCCTATACCGAGGATCGAAGCGGCTATCAACCCTGATGATGCCGCAGGAAGTACAACTTTAGTGGTGGTCTCCCATCCAGTGGCTCCCATGGCTAGAGATGAATGACGATAAGATCTAGGCACTGCACGGATCGCATCCTCAGATACCGAGATAACCGTAGGCAACGCCATTATCCCCAACAAAATAGATCCTGCAAGCCAAGATGTGGAATATTTCAATTGGTCGGGGAATAGACTTAAAAGTAATGGACAAAGAACCAACATCCCAAAAAATCCGTATACCACGCTGGGTATCCCTGCAAAGACCTCACACACAGGTTTCAGGATGTTCCTAGATTTCTCCGAAGCTATCTCCGAGATGTATATCGCCGCCCCGACACCAAGAGGGACCGCGAATAGTATGGATCCTGCAGTGACCAATATAGTACCGGTGATAAGTGGTAGTGCACCATAATGTCCGTTACTAGGGAACCACCAATCTCCAGTGATGAACTCCCATACCCCTACTTCCCGGAAAGCCGGTATACTGAGTCCTGTGATGTAAATGATGATGAAAAATATTATGGCCGCTGCGGTGATGGCCGCTGCGGTGATGATAATCTTAGGTATGGTATCTGGATCAAAACGATGGGATGTAATGCTCTTATGCTTTTTTTCAGGGATATCCTGTCCTAACCTTTCGGGTCCGAACGCCATATCGTTGGAGGCCATGATCACATCTCATAGGTCAGATATGCTGCTTAGGTTAACGTAACCAATAGATCCTGGGTTGCTACCGCAACGTTTGAGCATAGAACCATTAGAGGATTCCGAAGGGCATCCTTTCATGTTCGATTGGAAGGAATCGATACTGATGCCAAGTGATTCGGCCATCTTAATATCGAAGGTCTCCCTTGTTCCGGATCCGCCTTCCCTTATTATGGGTGCTATCTTAAGGTTATTTCCTCCGACCTCATCCCAGTTGGTTATATCGCCATTGAATATCTCTGCAATCTGATTAATGGTCAGATTGGTGACTCCGGATGCTTTGTCCACTATCATGACTACACCATCCTTAGCGATAATGGTAGATGTCACGGTCTCTGTAGAGGTCAGATCCCTAGAGACCATCCCGATGTCCACGGTATTATTGACCAGTGTAGCACCTGCTCCGGACCCTCCGCCAGCGACATAGATCTTCACATTGCTGTATTTCATCTGATAAGCTTCAACGAATTTAACCATCATCGGTTGGATGGTGGTGGAGCCTGCAATATTTAACACTCCAGAAGGAACTGTGTCCGGCTCTACATATAGGTGAGGTTCAAGATCCACGAATCCCTCTTCGGCAACGATTGACTGCCCCTCGGCTCCAAGGATCCAGGCTATGAAATCAGCAGCCAGACCTGTTGGTTGTCCATTGGTCACAAGTACCATGTTTCTTTGGATAGAGTAAATATCATTCTTTATTGTGAAGGATGATGGATCCCCGCTGGTCGCAGGAATTTTGTCTTTATCGATAGAATAGTTACCATCCTTCATGTTCGATGCAGTCGGTTCTACTCCATCGACGTTAATTGAGATGAGTTCCATTTCAGAAGAGTCGTCCACTGCCAATGCAGCATATCCGCCTACAACGAATACGGCAACTACGACCCAAGCTATTGTTTTGATTTCCAATGTGAACTCCTCTAGTAATAGGATTGATAGATTGCATATATACCTCGTCGAATGACTATATGTTCCACTCCATATTGATATATCTCTTTAGTATAATATATATTAAATATAGACAATAATTAAATGAGTTATATTTTGCCGATTTTTTTCCCTGTGGGTACACTTGACGAACGAGATACATATAAATTAATTCTAATGGATTAATTGCATTAATCGCCACAATATCTGTTTAATCTGTGTTGAATGTCCTATATATTTTGAATAAGGATATACATACTAATATAGATAGGCTTAAATCTAATTATATCTTTATATTACTGTGGATATAAGAAGAATACAGATTACGGGTGGATCATCTTTTATGGTCACACTACCAAAGGAATGGGCGGATTCCGTAGGATTGAAAAAGAACGATTCAGTCAGTCTCCAGCCGCAACCGGACGGGAGCATCACCATATATCCACAAGGGATTCACAAGTCTGTTGAACGTACTGTGAAAACCATTGATGTGGATCTTATCAACGACCGTCAATATCTTTACAGATTATTGGTAGGTTCATATATAGCAGGTCACAGCGCCATAGAGCTAAAATCATCAGGGCAGATATCCAGTCTCGTCGCTGGAGTAGCTTCTGCGTTCACTCAGACCGCGATAGGTCTCGAGATAATGGATGAAAGTGAGAACCGTATACTCATAAAAGATCTAGTGGACCAGAGTGAGATGCGCCCTTCAAAGTCATTGGAGCGCATGAGGGTACTTATCAAGAACCTTCTTAGTGACATCTTGAATGACGCCGAATCTGGAAAAAAGAACATCTATGAAGGCCTTGTAGAGAAAGATAAGGAGATAGACCGTATCGATTGGCTGATCTCACGTCAGGTCAACGTCTTCCAGAAGGAGATTACCCTAGCAAGTAAGATAGGTTCTAATCTTTCTGAGATAACCCGTAGTAGTATAGCCAGTAGGGCACTGGAACGTATAGGTGACCACGCTTTACTTATTGCAAAGAATGTCGATGTGTTAACCGGAGAACCGGACACTTCAGACATAATCCATGAGATTGTGTCCATCGGCAGGGAGGCCAATAATCGTGTTTCTTCTGCGATCATCAACCTACAGAACAAGGACATGGTCCTCGCTAACAAATGTATCAATGACAGTGAACTACTGGTGGAACGCGTCGAAGCCCTTTCAAGGAACTCGGCGATGTTGGATCAGAATGCTAGTGTGGCCGCCAGTGTTATCTCCGGAAGCTTGAGACGTATCGCAGAATATGCCATGGATCTTTCTGAACTGGCTATAAATTCCGCTGTGTACTGACCGTCAGCTATTACTATCAACTTGACATAACAGGGGTATGAAGTTCGCTGTTGCCATCGGTGGTGCATCAGGCAGTATATACGGAGTACGTTTATTACAAAAACTACCTGGTAAAAAGATCCTTATAATGTCTGAAACCGCAAAAAAGATCCTGCCTACAGAGACAGGCATGTCGGTGAAAGACGTATATGCTATGGCAGATGAAGTTTACGAGGACAACGATCTATTTGCACCCATTTCTTCTGGTAGTTACAGGTACGACTGTATGTTCGTTGCTCCCTGTAGTGAATCCTCAGTAGGAAAGTTCGCGAATGGAATCGCCGATAACCTTATTTCACGCGCAGTGAGCGTCCGTATCAAAGAAGGACAAAAACTTGTCCTCGTTGTAAGAGAAACACCCAAAAGCCAGATAATGTTAGAGAACGAACTCAAACTTGCACGTTGCGGAACCATTATACTTGACGCCAATCCAGGATTTTATTCTAAACCTCAAAGTATAGATGATATCGTGGACTTTGTGGTAGGTAAGACCATGGATGCAGCAGGCATCGCGAACGATATGTTCGATAGATGGCACTGATCACTCAAGATATATCGCCGGTCTTCCTGGTATAGCTGCAGCAGATTTTCCCATAGGATCATATTTAGATGGGTCGTCCCCGCTGAATACCGAGACGGATATACCCATCTCGTCCTTCAGGAAATCAGATGCCTCGCACATGATTGTATATTCATCAGTCTCTGCATACATGCGTATCTTATCAGAATCTTCACGAAGCATGCTCGTTGCTACTTTTTTAGATAACTCTGATGCGGCTTTACCATTACTCCTTATCTCGGGGTCCGACATGGATTCCTTAGTAAGTGCAGGTATCGTAAGTTCGTTACCGGATCCTAATATGTCCGCTGCGATAGAGTAGACCTTACGTTTCCATGATGAAGAAGTGTATATGCATATTTTCGAAGCTTCGATGGACGCGACCTTACGGATCTGTGCGACGTCCGATATGGTAGAACGTATCAGATTCTCCCCGTATTCCGCAGTAGCATCATTACCTTGGGGTTCTGGGTAAAGCGTAGAAGAAACAAGTCCTTCGAATCCAGCCATCGTCCAAAGCTCTTCGGCTACATGTGGAGTTATCGGCATCATGCTCTGTATCCACACTCTAAGTGCATCTTTGATCGTGGATTCATCGGACCCGCCCCGTCTAACATACCACTTGAGATCGTTATACATCTCATAGTATGTCGCGGTGGCCATTTGTCTAAGGTCGTAGCGGTCCATTGAATTCCGTATATTGGATATGTGTGTCTGGAACCTGGAATGTAGCCATCTGTCTATACTGCTCTGGGCTCCTGACGTCAACGTTAGTTCTTCTACGAAAACGAATATTCTTTCAAGTCTCTGTTTGTACGAGAAAACAAACTCTTCATTCCATTCCACGTCGATGAACATGGATGCGACGTGCGCATAGTACAAACGCATCGAGTCTACACCGAAATCCTCTACGGCACCGGCTATAGGTTGTGCTCCACCCTTAGATTTGGATATTTTGGATTTCTTACCTGTGATATACCAATTAACGATAATCCCTTGAGGTTGCATCTCTGGAGGAAGTATCGCCATATGGTTGAACAGGAAAACTGGGAAATGCACGGTCATATGCTCTTTTCCCCCTAGGTTGATGTCCAACGGATACCAATACGAAACATCGTCGCGTATGTTGTTAAGCAATGCCGTACTGATCTGAGTCTCTTCCGAAACTTTGTCCAAATCGCCTTTACCCAGTATAACATAATCGAAGAACATCTCGGTCATATTCTCGGGCTTGATGTTACCGCTGTTGGCGTACAGCGATATCGTATAATATATCGGATAAAGCGTTGAATCAGAGATCGCTTCGATAATCCATTTATCATCAAATGGGAATCTTGTTCCGAGCCAATTACCCTGTCTTGCACATGCACGTTCCCTAAACCAATCAAGTGTATTGTGAACATTAGTATGATATTCTGGCGGATAGATATTCATGTCCTTACAATGTTCAGAGGTCTTATCGGTCAGATTCTTGTCTCCATAATTAATGAACCACTGGTCATCGATCCTCTTTACGTGGACGGTCTCTCCGCATCTACATACGACCTCTTCAGAAAGATCATGCAACACTTCGGCCTCACCGGATTTTAACATTGCTTGTTTGATCTTCTCTTTAGCTTCCTCGACACGCATTCCAGCGTACGGTCCGCATGTTTCTCTCATTATCCCTGAGTGGAAACCATCTTTGTAGATCTTTTTCTTGGCCTCTTCCAGCCTGGGGTCATCTGTACTGGTTATACCGAACTCTTCGATGATATCCTTTGCAGGAAGGTCTCCGTATCCAGAGATCTTAATGATGGATATCGGATCTATGGACGATAATGTACGCTCATCAATCCCGTATTTTTTGTACTCTTCCGGGTGGTCCTTGATGTATTTTAAATTGATGTAATCGTCTGATGAATCAGACGGGACGGATGTCACCATTCCCGTACCCACTTCCGGATTCACAAACGTCGCCGGCAATATAGTGATTATACGTCCGACCATAGGGGCTTTACAGGTCCATCCCACCATGTCCCTTCCTTGAATGGTGCCGATTTCCTCTATGTCGTCGAACTGCATTTCTAGCTTATCGACCGCGGGACTAGATACAATCCATATTTCACCGTTATGCCTCATTTTTACATATTCAGTATCTGGGTTCACCCAGAAACAAACCTGCCCATAGACCGTTTCTGGTCTAAGTGTGGCAGCAATAAGCTTCATTTCCCCGAATTCAAATTTCAAAAGGGTATACTCTTGTACCTCGGCGTTTCCGCCTTTGGAGATATCGGTCTCAGAAGCGTCTATCGCCACCGGTCCGCAGTTCGAGCAATAGGGTGAATAATATGGCTTCTGTATGAGTAGGCCAGTTTCCATAAGTTTCTTGAACTGCCACTCTATGAACTTGCCATAGTCGGGATTCAACGTACATGTGAACCTACGCCAATCTGCGAGGAATCCAAATTTTTTCCAGTAATCATTAACGTATATCTCGTTGAAGAAATTTACAATTCCCATCGGTTCTATCAGGTTCTTAAGCTGCTCGTCGGTGCAGCCGTTATCCTTCATATATTTGATGGTGTCAGGATCCTTTCTCTTTATTCGGTCTGCAAGACTTATGGCTCCGTTACCGGTGGCGTGAGTGCCCACAGGGAACATCACATTGTAACCCATCATCCGCTTGTATCTTCCTATGGCGTCAGCGTACGTATAACCACGTAGATGTCCGACATGAAGATATCCAGTGACTCCTGGGTATGCAAAGATTATCATGAATTTGGGCCGGTCGTCCCTTGATGCGGTATTTATTCCGGTCTGTGACCATTCAGCCTGCCATTTCTTTTCTATATCAGTATAGTCGCGATCCATTTACACTACCCGAT
>CAYJDU010000031.1:0-9279 GCA_964369035.1 uncultured Methanomassiliicoccales archaeon
CATCGTCTGCCATCTCATCTATGGTGAAACTTCCACCATATTCCGTGGACCCGGACCCTCTGTTGTCCAACGTTACAACAGTGAATTTGGACGAAACGATTGGAATGATACCATCCCAGAAGCTCATATCACTACCGAAACCGGCTAAAAATACCATAGGATCCCCAGACCCTGTGACCGAGTACGATAATTTGACCCCGTTCACCTCGACTATCGGCATGACCGTCGATCACTCTTTGTGTACAAATATATGGCGAATCCCTCAAAGGTCATTTATTAAAATATAAAGTATATCTACCAGATACAGAAAGAAGGAACACTATATGAAAGTTACAGCATTTAATTGCAGCCCTCGTAAAAATGGGAATACGGCTGATATGTTGAAGACGGTGTTATCCGTACTTGAACAGAATGGGATAGAGACTGAATTCGTCCAGGTAGGAGGTGTGGACATGCACACTTGCCACGCATGCGGAAAATGTAAGAAGAATATGGACGGGAAGTGCGTACAGGATGATGACCAGTTGAACGAATATTCAGCAAAAATGGTCGAATCTGACGGAATAATAATCGGTTCCCCTACGTACTTCGCTGATCTAACCCCAGAAGCTAAGATACTAATCGACAGGATAGGATATTCCTGCGGCACAAAGGACGGTAACCCCCTTAAAAGAAAGGTCGGAGCGGCAGTGGTCTCCGTGAGAAGAGCTGGTTCCATACATACTTTTGACAGTATCAATCATTTCTTCTTGGTCAAGGAGATGATCATCGCAGGTTCAACATACTGGAATATGAGTCTTGCCCGTAATCCTGGGGATTACGAGAATGATGAAGAAGGCGTATCCACGATGAAAAAGCTTGGCGAGAATATGGCCTGGCTACTTAAAAAGCTGGAATAAATATGGCCGGACATAAAAAGAAGATATTGATCGTGGTGATGGACGGTCTTGGAGATAGAGGTAACGACGAACTTCACGGTATGACGCCTTTGCAGGCTACCAAGACCTCGAATTTCGACTGGTTCGTGAAGAACGGTATGTCAGGTATTTGTGACATCATCTCACCCGGCGTTACGCCTGGTAGCGATACCGCACATCTTTCCATACTAGGATATGACCCCCGTAAGGTCTACACCGGCCGAGGCCCGTTTGAGGCGGCTGGAATCGGGGTCATCGGAAAGAAAGGCGATGTTGCGTTCAGATGTAATTTCGCTTCGGCCAACGACGATCTGGTGGTCACCGATCGTCGTGCGGGAAGAATCAAGGCACCTGATACTACAGAACTAATAGCCGCCCTTCAAGGGATCAGGATCAAAGGTATAGAGGTGATAGTGAAAGAAGGTACGGAACACCGTGCCGCGTTGCTCCTAAGGGGCCCTGGACTTTCTCCAGAGGTCACCGATGTAGACCCACATGACCTCACTAAGATATTAGTATCTAAAGGAAAGACATCTGAAGCACAGTTGACGGCAGATGTGCTCAATGAATTCGTTAATATGAGCTACGATATCTTAAAGGACCATCCGATCAACAAACATAGGATATCCGAGGGGCTCCCTCCAGGCAATATCCTTCTTCCTAGAGGTGCAGGTTCGTTCCCTAATATCGACCCTTTCCCAGACATACACGGCATTAAGTCTGCTTGTGTGGCAGGGGTCGGCATGATAAAGGGAATCTGCGGCGTCTGTGGTCTCGATGTACGGGATCCTCCTAAAGAATGCACCGGTGGCGTGGATTCCGATTTTATAGCCAAGGCGAAGTTCGCGTTAGAGATGCTTGAGGATTATGATTTTATACTTATGAACTGCAAAGCACCGGACGTATGCGGACATGACGGCGATGTTAAACTAAAGTGTGAGATAGTGCAAAAACTTGACGGTATGGCGGGATATTTACGTGACAACCTACCGGATGACGTGGTATTAGTGTTGACCGCGGACCACAGTACCCCATGTTCTCTATTCGACCATAGCGGAGACCCAGTTCCCATTACGATCTATACACACGGGATAGTAGTTGATACGGCTACGACCTATAGCGAATCAGGATGTTCGGTGGGCTCCATAGGTCGCATACGTGGTCTAGACATCATCCCTATATGCATGGACCTTGCCAATCGCACAGAGAAGTATGGAGCCTAATCAATAAAGTTCCAGAGTATATTTTGCCGTAACATATCCCGACGATATATCCTCAGAGTACGAAGAGGTTGGAACACCGTCTCCAGAGCCAATGCTGTAGGAATTACCGTTATGGTTGATGGTCAATCTGTATGCACCTTCCCTCATGAAATGTGAATCCAGTATATTGGATGCGGCCAAATCAGCCCCACAGTTAGCATATATGGAACAGACAAGACCATCGTACATCTTTACTTTAAGAATCCCATCATCGGTATCGATCTCCACTTGGGACTCCAATAGCATAGGCAGGATGTCAGATGCATCCTGAGGATCATTACGTTCCGAAGACCCAGTGATACTGAACATCACAGAAACGACCAGGGTCATCAGGACGATGAATATCATTGCATCGACGATACCTGTGAAACCTTTGTCCTCCTTTATTTCCAAACCTTCACCTCCACATTAATCAATACGTATCCGTCATCGGTATCTATAGAGAGAAGTTTTCTTTCTGTGGAGAGCTGTCCGGCAAATGTGCCAGCAGTAAAAAATAATTCCCCCTTTAAAACAGGGTCGTTATCCTTATTCGGAACAGAAGTACATTTTATCGATGCTCCGTTTATCTGTGCCTTGATGACCTGTCTTTCCAGTTCGTCCTGTATATCTCCCAGGATCATACCTTCGGAAACGACGATATGGCCTGTGATGGCATCTATATCTAACTCCCTGGGATCTATATCAGCCTCATAAATTTTTAACGCTACCATACCGATAAAGGCTGCCAGGATAATAGAGACGGCCATGGCTGCCACCATCGCCTCCATAAAACCTATATCGCCTTTTTTGTCCATCCTCATGAACAAAGGCTCGCGTTACACGATTATATAAATTGAAGTTACAGTTAGTTTAGCTCACTCCGCGATGGAAGTGTCCGTTCGTAGTAGAACCGCACATCTCCGAGATTTTGGACTTCTTACTGATATCCCGATTAGCGAAGGACTCGGCTACAAGCTTTGCAAGAGGTGCGGGGCGTTTCCTAAGATCTAGACCGAAGGAATCTATACCCATTCTCTGAAGGTCCTGTAACTGATCAATGAGCATAAGGTCCGCCGAGTTAAGCAGATGGGAGATGCCGTAGTTGTCCTTGTATATCGGGAATCTGAATTCTTTCTCATCCTCGAGTATTCCATTCTCCATCTTAGGGTCTCGAGTCACCAAAAGTTCCTGACGACCGAATACCATGACCTCCAGACGTCCTGGATAATATTCTGTTATCTCGCGGATTTCGCTCTTGTTCAATTCGACTGAAAGTGTAGTCTGATACATCATCTGCGGATATGACGAATTGAACATGTTCATATTGTAACTACCGTATATCTGTGAAGATCCTCTATTAGCATACATCTGGCCGACGTTGTTGACCATAACCGGAGAATCCACCGAGATATCGGTAGGGTCGAACCTAGGCAATATCTGTACGAAATTGATATTCAAGTTTTTACATATCTCCATAGCCTCACTGACGTTGTCATTGAGTTCGAAATATATCCTGTCGGCATGATCGGCTACGGCTTCTAAATTACGGATGGAGTTAACGTAGAACGACATATCAGGTTTGGATTCAGCCCTGATTATCTTTTCTGATAGTATCTTTTTTGCAGTATTTTTCCGCCTGGTCTTACCCTCGACAAACGGTTCCGAACTGGCGATGTTCTTTACTTCATCAATCCGCGGGTCGTATGTACGGTATATGTCATACTCACCGTCGGGCATCTTGAAGGGTGCAGTAATCTTAGTAATATCACTTATTTTGAAACCGCCTATCTTCAAGTCTCCTTTGAAGATGGATATCCCGTCCCTTGAGTTCAAAGGCATCGTTAATTCAGATTGGTTGAAGGAACGGTTCTTGATATTCGCGTTCCCGAGATAATATCCTCTGTTGTCGGGATATGTAGACTGTACTGGGGATACCACCCCTCCGAAATATCCGTCACAGATTCCGCGATTGAATATTGTCTGCAATAATCTCGCAGTGGGGGCGATAGTTTCGTCATCCTCTCCTCTTTCCTTCATGGAATATACTTTAGATGCAAGATATGCATAAGCTGGACTTCTCATCCGTCCTTCTAGTTTAGCAGAAGTGATGCCAATCTCCTTCAACGTCGGGATATAATCCAAACCGTAGATATCGGCACAGCTCATTATGTACGATTCTTTTGTATCCAGCTTGTATTTCTTCCTACAAGGCTGTGCACATTGTCCGCGGTTACCACTTCTTCCACCAAGGAGACTTGAGAACAGGCATCCTCCTGACACGCCATAACACATGGCGCCCTGTACAAACACCTCGGTCTCCACAGGGGAGTCTTTTATGATCATCCTGATTTCTTCTATAGTAAGTTCACGTGCTAATATGGCCCTATCGATATCGTTCTCTTTACACCATTCCAATCCGGCCCTGGAATGTATACCCATTTGAGTCGAGGCGTGTTTGGATATTTCTATACCGTTTATCCTCTTCAGAAGTCCGACGTCCTGTAACAGAACCGCGTCCACATCGATATCCGAAAGGAATTTGATGAACGACACTGCGCCATCCATTTCAGAATCTTTGATCAATGTGTTCACGGTAACATAAACTTTAACGTCACGGTCGTGAGCGTAATTTACCGCACCTTCTAACTGTTGGTCGGTAAAATTATCGGCGAATGCCCTAGCCCCGTAGGACTTGCCTCCGAGGTACACAGCACTACATCCGCCTTTTATAGCGGCGACCAGACCCTCGGGTGAACCTGCGGGAGCTAATATTTCCATGTGCAGTCCTAGTATGACCCCCATTTATAATTTATTCCATCTACCAAGGTTAAAGACTAACTGTAACTTCCTGTTTTTATACCGTTATTTATCGTTTTAAATAATATGAGGCATAGAAATAACAAAAACAAAAAGAACCTGGTCGTATCAAAGATAGACGAGGACGTGCTTAGCATCGATTGTCGCGATTGTGGACGTATACCGGATGCGGCGTGTGCCGAATGTATCCGATGCATAGTCACAGAAATGAAAAAACATGGTTGCGTCGAACGGGTAAGGATGAGGACTGGACGGGATATAGAGGTCTCCGGCCCGGCAGCTGAACTCATCTGTGAATTATTGTTCATTGATAAATCCTCATCTGTGATAAGGACCAAGAAAAAGGGAAAATGTAGATCCTGTAATTATTCTGGCGATAGAATCATAGATATTGCATGGGAATCCTTCCCTTCCCCGGACTTCGCAGGAGCCAGGGGTAAGCTCATGTCATTTAAGACTGGGCGAAGTGTATGTGACGTCTGCGTTCAAAAAACATATAGGGCCCTGGACCAGGCCGAACTATCAATCTCCGAACTATCTCAAAAGGCATCGTTACTTTCCAACAGAGGTAGATGAATGCCGATGATTCAACGAGAAGAGGATTATCTCGTTTCCTCCAGAGAAGGATCGAGCCCCAAAATAAGAGAATGTCCGCAAAAATACGAGGCCCCTGAGAAAGTATCTACGAGAACTGATGGGATTATGACGGACCTCAAACGCATCGTATCCTTCAATATGAGGATAAAACCGATATATGCCGACTGCTGGCTTCTAGGTTCCACTGACGATCTTGACATCATATCTGAATACAGGCTCCCTGGAGCGGACGTAGTCATAGGTACCGCTATCGACGGCGAGACCGAATACAACCTCACTCCGGACGAATACTCCTCGCCTGATTCCATAAATGCCATCATAGAGAGGTCCATAGAAGAGGTAAGGAGCTCGTATAGGGAACGGGGAGGAAGAATGGACAGACGAAGCGTCCTTAGCGAGGCCCGAGGAACCCTCTTTGGACTTTCAGATACAATCGAAGCAGTTTATGGAAGTAATTCCATAGACCTTGACAAGGTCATTGACGGGCTATGTGAGACGGTATACCGATACACTGTGGGATTAGGGATATTCGACCTATTGCTTTCAGATCAAAGGTTGGAGGACATCTATATCGATGCACCCTGCGACAAGAACCGGATACATGTGACCATGAGCGGCGTGTCAGGAATAAATTCCAATCAACGTTGTAGAACTAACCTGATGGTGGACCGTAAAGAGATAATGAACTTGATCAGCGTATTGAAAAGAGACAGCGGCCTTCCTTTTTGCGAGTCCGACCCGGTCTTAGAGACGGATATGAAGGGACATGATGCCCGAGCTACCGTTGTCGGATATCCCATGAGCCCGAACGGGGATTCTGTATCTGTAAGAAAACATTCGACCCGACCATGGACCCTTTCCCGTTTGATAGCCAACGGGACCATAGAGCCGAGGACTGCGGGGCTCCTATCCTTCTTGGTGGATAACCGCTGTACCTTCCTTATCTGTGGCGCAAGAGGAGCAGGAAAGAGTTCCATGCTTTCTGCACTGATGTTCGAGTTCCCCATGTCTCAAAGGATATTGACCATCGAGGATACAACAGAACTTCCCGGAGAAAAGATGAGAAAAATGGGGTACAAGGTCCAATCTCTTCTTATCAACGAAAAGATGGATGGAGACAACCTTAGCCGTGCCGATGAGGCTTTACGAGTATCCTTGAGGATGGGAGAGTCTGCGATAATACTCGGAGAGGTCAGGGGCGGTGAGGCGAAAACACTCTATCAGAGCATGAGGACCGGTCGTGCAGGTAGCTCGATAATGGGGACGATACATGGTGATTCCGCTCAATCGGTATACAAACGTGTGGTCCATGATATGGAGATAGATCCCGAGGCTTTCATGGCAACGGACGTGATAGTTACATTAGGGACTATCAGGGACAGAAGGGCAGGCAACCAGAAAAGAATTATGAAAGAAATGGTGGCGACGGCTGATAAAGCGGGGAATTTCACGGATATATCTGACGCCGATGGATTGTTCTCCACGCCGATGATGAAAAGGATAGCATCATCCTGTGGGATGGACCGTGAGGAGGTCCTGGACGATATATACGTCAGATCGGAAATCAGGAAAATGTTAGCTGAAAAGGGGAATGAGGATGAAAGTTTCCTCGGTCCAGAATGGATAAGCATGGCTAACGATCATGTGACCCGTAACTCAAATAAAAGAGCCGAGGATCTGATAAATTCTTTTGAGGTCAAGATGCGTAGGGCGGCAGGTGACTGATGTGTCCAAAATAGATTTCCGTCCACTGATAAGAGAAGGCCCTAGGACGATCGGCATGATGTCCGTGGTTTTAGGATCAGGAGGTTCCCTTGATAATGCTGTGAGAGAGATAGTTGAAAGCGGTCCCAATAGTGCCAGTGATCTATTCTCCAAGATAGTGCAGGATGCAGATACAAGGATCAGCCCGGATATACGGTCTGGACTTACCTACTTGTTATCCTCCTTACCAAAAGAATTGGCAAGTTTCAAGAGGTCTATGCATATGTTGATCGCAGCATCCGAGATATCTCCAGGGCCAGAGAAAGTAAGGATACTAAAAGATGCGACAGACATATCGTTGAACGGACTGAAGGAGATAGGCGAATCTTTTAGTTCGTCCTTGACGAACCCGTGTATGATTATATTCGGCCTTGGGATAATGGCCCCCATGATATTGATGTCGATTCTCCCCATATTGCAAATAGGCGGGATGTTCGGCGAATCCGTCGGTCTGGAACCTATAATCCTCATAACCCTGGTGGCTGTGCCTGCCTGTGTACTTTGCATAACGCTAGGAATCAAGGACAAGAACCCTTTTGGAGCGAACAAAAGTAACGGAAAATGGTCCAGTGTCCTACCATTATTGGTATCCGCCCCATTGGGTATGTTGGGCTGGCACCTTACTGGCGATATCATCGAAACCTTGATGTTCGCAACCGTCCCGACGGGGGCAATAATGTTTGCATGCATTTATCCATCACAAAAGGCAGAGCATAAACGTGCGACGGCTGAAAGAATGTTAAAGGATTCGGTTTTTGAGCTTGGAAACCGTCTGATATCTGGAGAAAATTTCGATAATTCAGCTATAGGCGCTTTAGAGACAAGAAAAGAAACTGCAGATCTTGCGGAGCTATTGAAAAAAGAGATGACCCTTTGTAGAGGAGACATCACATCGGCGATACATATTGCAATGGATCATATATCTTCTGTTGTGGCGGATTCTTATTGTGAGGTTTACGAGACCTCACTGAAAGACATAAGGAACGCAGGTAGCATGGCGCTATCAATAGGTAGACAGATGCAGGACCAAGAGACCGTGATGAAGAACATATCCAACAAACTGAAAAGCATGTTAGATATGATGACCGCCACTGCCGCTGTTTTTGCACCTATGGTACTGGGTCTATGTGTCGCTATGTTGAATCCCCTTACTAAAATATCCGAATCGGTGAATATGGATGGTATTTCTATCATCATCGCGGCATATCTTATCGAACTGTGCTTGTTGATGGGGATACTCACTACAGCACTTACAGGTAATAACGGGGTAAGTAACGTGACTTATCGTTTCTCCATGATGTTACCGATATCCATGGTCATATTCTTCCTATGCATGAGTTTCACGCTATGAACGCCCTCGATCTTTTTTTAATATCACATGGTCATTCATGATGGATGAGGGTCGGTACTCCAGGATTGTTAATATCGACTATACTCTTTTCACTGCTGGCACTTATATTGATGGTACCGTTCATATACGCTCCAGGTACTTTTATAAATCTAGATGGGACATCTGGTATACTGGATCATGACTGGAGTGTTGGGCAGTTCATTTATGCATTAGGAGATATCCTCTGTCATCAAGAGACCGACAGGAGCTTTATCATAAATGGGTCCCAGATGGCCATATGTTCAAGGGATATCGGCCTGATGATTGGATCCGCAGTGACGTTAGCATTAACGTCCTATCACATGAGTAAAAATCCGTTCACAGAGCGAAGGATCGTTTACCTCGGACCTGTACTTCTGCTGATTGCTGTTATAGAATGGGCAACCGGTACCATGATAGGTTACGACCTGGCATATCTTAGGTTCATATCCGGCTCCATAGGAGGAGCTGGCATAGCCTTGATTATACAACATTTTATATCAGGGATATGGAAAGGTGAGGGAGCGAGCTAAGGCTCGACGCGGGCCCGTCTAAATTTGCTATTTGAGCT
>CAYJDU010000032.1:0-9258 GCA_964369035.1 uncultured Methanomassiliicoccales archaeon
ATATTATAATACTTATCTTCAATCAAGAGCTGGAAAATATGACTACCGAATTCAAATATGATATCGTAGAAGAGATTGCGGTCCTATCCGAATCTTCGAAGGGCTGGACAAAACAACTCAACATCATAAGCTGGAACGGGAAGGACCCCAAATACGATGTCAGGGAGTGGGCTCCCGACAGGAGTAAAATGGGTAAGGGTGTCACATTGTCTATCGAGGAAGCGATCATATTGAAGATGGCACTGGATACCAGAGACGATCTCGAGTGATTTTTTGCTCGTATCAAAGGTAAATATGTCCAACTACAGTATAGGCTATCTCCAACGTTATATGGGCGGTATCGATAAGATCGAGACCGGTAGGCCCGGTGGCATATCGGACGACAGATGGTTAGTCATCCACTACGACCCAAAATATGGCCCGATCCTTACCCGCTATCTTTCTTTCGATAACGAACAGGTACGCATGGAAACGATAATGTTGCTTACCGATTTGAAGGAGCCGATGGCTGCGGATACCATACGTAAGATGAGCACGTCAGATACTGAAAAAGTCCGAGGTGCATGTATCGGATATCTGGCCGTGGTTTCCGAAGCGGAAGAGTTGATTCCACAATTGATGGATACGATCAAATATAAACGTGGCGAAGAGTTCTCTAAAGCGGCCTTGACGCTTGGCTCCGTAGGACGTGATGAAGATATTGAAGATATCCGTAAGGTATTGGGGCAGGTCAAAGGAGAGATGCGCGACGAGATACGAAAAGCACTCTCACGTATCATCTACCGATACCCTGATCTTAAATCTAAACATGACCTAATTCTCTCATTACCAGTACGTCCAGACGAGGATGCGTTCGACAGTTTCATCAACAAATCAATAGAGTACATCGACAAAAGGTATAGGAACAACGTATCCCCAGAAACGAGGATCAGCGTAACTACGAGGAATAATATCGTTTCTGCACTGAATAAGATGAGTGCACGGATATACAACGAATCAGACAATCTTCAGTACTACGGGGAAGAAGAGACCGAAAGGACCGCTGAACTTGCAGATTTGATTTCGTGGGCATCAAATGACCTAGCCACCAAAACAGTATACGGTGGCGAGGGGCACACATGCCCGAAATGTGGCGTGGATATGGTTTATTACAGAGGACTTTGGTCTTGCCCTGACTGTTAAACCTGAAGAGTGCAAAGCTTTATAACCAAGACGTCAATACAAACACTGGCATACTAATATAGCTCCCTGTACGCCGTAGGGAAGAGTTAGGAAGTAGTATTGGAGCCAAAATAGGAGATAGATAATATGGCCTACGGAGAAAACAGAAACAGCAATTATAGAAGCAACAGCAACGAGCCCAGGGAGATGTTTGACACCACCTGTTCGGACTGCGGAGCGACATGCCAGGTGCCCTTTAAACCCACTGAGGGAAGGCCAGTATACTGCAGAGATTGTTTCCAGAAACATCGCCCTGCAGACAGGGAAGGCGGCGCAAGGCGCCCCAGATACTGAATTTTAACTAATTCAGGGATTTCTTAAACTATTTACGTATTTACTTACGTTTTTTTATTTTTAGATCTATTGATGCTTGTACCATCACCGATGATTTTAATATGGCAAAAGCTAGCATTAGACCAGCTACAGCGACAGCCAGTAAGATTATGCCTACTATGGTGTATTCCATCGAATATAATCCTAGCCCTATGAACGCAACAGCTGCGAACAAGAAAAAAGCTACACGAGTCCAACGTAGGGTCTGTTTGATATCCACGAATAGTTACCTCATGGTCAGTATTTAATTAAAATGTTAAAAAGTAAAAGGTTTGAACTTAGATGAGGTTGATCAAAGAATCTTCTTCCCACCGTCGGGTCCAGCACTTTCGTTGTATACTGCTGTGACTTTGAATTTCCACAAAGCCCTGGCGCTCAGGTTGGCTACCTTAAGTGCCTTGTTCAGATTTCCAATGTCCGTGCCTTCCGCTTCACGACCGAGGACGGTGGCCTGCATCTCATATGCTTTGCCACCATTGACCACAAGAATTGCCACTTTTTTGTTCTCAGCCATATATTCGGAGGATCTCTTCATGAATATCTCGCCAACCATGATTGTATCATCGCCTATGACACCAAAGCTACCACACACGATGGCATGAGGTTGTCCCGCGGCATTGGCTGTTACAAGTACGCACACAGTTCCTTTATCCTTCATCATATCCAGAATTTCTTTTGGAATCGTTACCATGGTTTAACACCAGATGTAAATGGTATCAAAAGTATATCTAAATAAGGTAACCTCTATGTAACCTAAAAGAAAGGATAGAGGCTGGGAAGCCTCTCGGGAATTCTTAAATCATTCCTTCTTTTCTTTCTTTTCCTTTTTACTGGTCCTGTCGTAGATCATAGTGATCGCCATCAACACGACCGCGGAAATTATAACTGCCGCGAATTCGGACATCTCTATCATGGCCACTTCAACAACAGGACCGTATTTATTTCTTTGCCACCAGCCTCAGATGCTGGACCACCAGTTTTACCTTGCCGTCCTTGTGATACGGAACGGACGTACAATCATACTCTTCGTTCGTACCAGGGATGATGCGAGGCTCCTTACTATGAATAGGCGTATGCCCAGTTATAGCATTACAATCGGAACAACATGTGGTACGTCCTAGAAGACGATAACAATTGGACCCTATGACTTCGTCCGCAGTCTTATTGAACACTTTAAGTGCAGCACGGTTCATCCACACTATATGGTGGGACGAATCATGGATTATTATAAGGTCATCTATCTCATCCAATACCATGTTCAACAGAACGTCCGAAAAATTCAAGTCTTCCATTTTCTCCCCATCTTATAATCGTTTTATAGCTATTAAACATGACGGAGCAATCTGTCGGACTTACGCAATATATCAACGTCTTAAACTTAATACGTGAACTTTTTATGAGTAAATTACGAATTTCATATTTTATTTTCGATTATCGAAAAATAATATAACGGTTTTTCAGTCATTTTTTTATATGGACAACTTATTGCCCGTTTGAATGACATACGATGTTATCATCATTGGAGCTGGTCCTGGAGGTCTTACAGCAGGGATATACGCCAGATCAAAAATGATGAATACCTTGATAATCGAATCCGGGCGGGTCGGCGGACAACTGGTCAGTCTCTATCCAGAAAAAGGAGTTCACAATTACCCAGGATTCGAAAGTGTCCAGGCAAGAAAGCTTTCCGATCGTCTGTACGCTCAGGCAGAGAACCTCGAGTGTGAGATCCATGAATATGAAAAAGTTCTTGAGATTAATGACGGGGACGAAGACATCGTAGTCGTAACAGACAAAGGCCGATATCATACTCTTTCGGTCATCATCTCCATCGGGATGGGCGAGTTCAATCCAAAGACAATGGACGTTCCAGGAGAAGAGAGGTTTTTCGGTAAGGGTGTAGAATACCTTCTACCAGTCAAAGAGAAACTGGTAGGTCAGAAGGTTACAATGTTCGGTGGTGGGAACAGTGCTATCGAGATGGCCTTGATATCTGATTCGGTCACTGATACAACCATCGTACATAGAAAACCAGAGTTCCGTGCGGACGAGATGAACGTTATATCGTTGAACAAGAGCAATATCCTGAAAATCATGGATGCTAAGACATTATCGTTCAACGGGAATGACATATTGGAATCTGTAACTATCCAACAAGGTGACCGTACATTCGATATACCGACGGACCTTGCGATTATCAACATCGGCATAAAGGTGGATCTAGGGATCCTATCCAAATGGGGCCTGGACCTAACAGCGGATGGTCTAGTGAAGGTAGGGATGGATATGTCCACTAATAGAATAGGGATATTCGCTTGCGGGGACGTTGTCGATTATCCTGGAAAATATAAGCAGATCATCACCGCATGTGGCGAAGCTGCGAACGCCGTCCAAATGGCATATAAATTTTCCAAGAAACCCTATTGGGCGTGAATTAAAAATTAATCCCGGCCATGAAGCCGGGGAAAGGTTTTACTCTTCTACGATGGCGTCGTTTGGACACTCGTCAATACAAGCTCCGCACTCAACACAAGCGTCTTGGTCGATGGTTGCGACCTCATCTATCGTTATAGCATCCTGTGGGCACACGTCTACACATGCACCACAAGCCGTACATTTGTCTTCTATGATTTTTATCATTTGAATACCGGACAGAGTATTAAAAAAGTTAATATTAGTACTTTACGTAACGAAACAACAAAATAGCTTGTCGGAGCAATTATGAGTATGCATTATTTCTCCGGGACCCTGATAACTCAGGATGGGGCGATCGAAGGTTACGTACGTCTAGAGAACGGAATAGTAGCTGAGGTCTCGGAAGGAAAATGTCCTGAGGAGCCGACAGCGGAGGGTATCATCATACCTCCTATGGTCAACGGACATACTCATTGTGCCGACTGTGGATTCAATGCGCCAGAAGATATAAGTTTGAACGATCTCGTAGGACCGGGGGGACTCAAGCATCGATTTCTTGATGAGACCCCGAATGATATCCTCGTCCAGAGAATCAAGGGATATTCTGAACTTTCTCAAAAAAATGGTATCGGAACATTCATAGATTTCAGAGAAGGTGGCGTGATAGGTAGCAGACTGTTAAGAGAAACGGTACCGGAGTCGTTAATCCTGGGGCGCCCCGTTTCGAAAGAATACGATCCGAACGAGATTGACGATATACTGAGATATGCAGATGGTATAGGGATATCAGGTATAGACGATATCTCCGCTGCATATGTTGACGCTGTATCCGACCAGACACATCGTAACGGTAAGATCTTCGCGATACATGCCAGTGAAGGAGTTAGAGACGACATAGATTCCATATTGGCACTCTCGCCATCTTTTTTAGTACATATGGCGTCTTCTGAACGATCGGACCTTTTGAAATGTGCTGATGAAGATGTTCCGATAGTGATATGTCCTCGGTCCAACCGATTTTTTAATTTAACGCCACCTTTGGCCATGATGGAAGAATGCGATAACATGACGATATTAGGGACGGATAATGCGATGATCTGTTCCCCAGACCTTAGAGCCGAGGCCAAGGAGTACTTTTCGTTACTTAAATCACAAGGAGGCACTGGTGAAAGGTTTTGGGATACCATGATCTTTAACGGAAGAAAACTATTAAATGATGATAAAGCGATATCAATACATCTTGGCATGAAGGCTGATATTGTAATACTTCCGTCGGGGGATGGAACCGCTAACGGCATAATTAGGAGCCGAGAGCGTATATTGCGTTTCAATATGACCTAAAAGGAGATGTAAAAATGGTTTTTGACAAAATTCTTGTAGCGACAGATGGAAGTGAATATGCAAAGGCGGCCACAAAGGATGCCATAGAACTAGCAAAACTCAGCGGGGGTAAAGTAACTGCACTTTTTGTCATAGATCAGTCGATGTTCGCTAATCTCCCTAAAGATATTGCTATGACCGGTATACATCAGACCCTGGAAAAAGAAGCTCAAGCTACCTTAGCCGCCGTAAGAGAACTGGGGGATCGACAAGGAGTTAAAGTCAAATTGGAGATCGCAGAAGGTTCCCCTGCGAAAGTCATCGTGGATTGGTCTAATGAATTCGACCTTATTGTGATGGGTTCCCTTGGAAAGACTGGAATGACCAGACTACTTGTGGGAAGCATAGCTGAGAAGGTCGTAAGAGCTGCCAAATGCCGCGTTATGGTGGTAAAGTCCTGCATTGTGGACGATGAATAAAAACAGTGTTGGGAATAATTATACTGGCACTAATCATCCAAGTGGCATAAGCACGGATCGATATAATGATGCATGCCAATAGTCGACTCTAAGACAGAAAGTGTATTTTTATACATATATTGCGAGACATTCGAGTCCTTGGGCCATAGGTGAATAAAAGCTATTAAATGATGAGAACTGAATCGGGCTCCATCCTGTATGAAAGCCTATATGCCTATAATTCCATCAAAAGACCGAAGGGCACGTTCATGGATAAGAAACACATACTGGGATACGATATGACTATAAGGGAGATGTAAAATGTTTTTCGACAAGATCCTTGTACCGACGGACGGAAGCGAATATACAAAAGCGGCCGCAAAGAGGGCCATAGAACTTGCGAAACTGAGCGGGGGTAAAGTGACCGCTCTCTATGTTATGGATAAAACAATATTCACTAACGTCCCGATGGACACAGCCGTTATGAACGTATACAATACACTGAAAACTGAGGGTAATTCCGCCTTAGAATATGTAAAGAACCTTGGTAAAGAATACGACGTGGAAGTCGATATGAAACTTGCAGAAGGAGTTCCTATAAAGGTTATATTAGAGATGTCTAAAGATTATGACATTATCGTGATAGGTACCCTAGGAAGAACTGGAATGTCCAAACTACTTATGGGAAGCGTGGCCGAGAAGGTTGTAAGAGCTTCCAAATGCCCCGTTATGGTGGTTAGATCCCCTGAGGCTGATAAGAAATGAAAACTGTATCTGAAATAATGACGCTAGCACCTATTGTTGCTGAAGTGCCAGGAACTCGAAATGACGCGATTAACACAATGGTCAGGAACGACCTGACAGGACTTCCTGTAATACGCGGGTCCGACGGAAAGCTTGTAGGAGTTGTTTCCAGAAGAGATTTATTTAGAAAGTTCGAAGAAGACCAACTTTCTCTGATCATGAGGAAAGACCCCGTCTCTGTAGATAGTAAAACACCCATCAGTGTTGCTGCAGAAATATTCTTCAGGGAAAGATTTCACAGACTACCAGTCACAGAGGATGGTAAACTTGTTGGGATCATCACACCTACCGATCTTTTAGATGATGTCAGAGCATTGAAAAGTAAAATAACAGCAGAAGAGGCAATCCAAACCACATGTGTTACCGCGTGGGAACATGACCCTTTATCATACACTGTACCTGCAATGAGGATCAGCGATGTTCCTGCATTACCAGTACTTGACGACAAAGGAATACTGATCGGTATTCTTACCGACCGTGACCTTTTTAGTGATCAGTCCGAAGACCAAGAAGCGATGAAGGCCCTGGGTATCGAAGACACCTCACTTGCAGGATATCGGAATGTGCTACCACTTTTCTATACCGCTACAGACAAATATCTCAACGAGAACAAGGATGTCAGCGACTTCATGGTAAAGGACCCGATGACGGTCTACAAGAAAACATCCATATCAGAAGTAGCCAAAATCATGAAGCTCAACGACTTTGGCCAGATACCTGTCAGAGGTTCCAAGGACGAATTGGTCGGAATGATATACGACGTCGACATCCTTATGGCTTTGATTGGTAATTCAAATGAGTAAAGAAGACAGTAACGAACTTATGTCCATCTGCAAACGCAGAGGATTCATTTGGCCCTCCTTCGAGCTTTACGGCGGTGTTGCCGGAATGTACGATTACGGGCCTCTAGGATGTACTATGAAGAATAACATCTTAGAGGTCTGGAGGGACATCTACAAAGGGCGGGAAGGGTTCGTAGAGATAGACTCTGAGACTGTTAATCCAGAAGAGGTGTTCAAAGCCTCCGGACACGTGGATGAGTTCTCGGACTACATGACACACTGCACACAGTGCCAGTCTCCTTTCAGGGCCGACCACCTCGTCAAGGATTACTGTGAGAATCCAGATGTGATGAGCCCTAAGGAGCTGGAAGATGCTTTTGCAGAATTCGGCATAAAATGCCCAGAATGTGAAGGGGAACTTGGAAAGGTCGAAGACTTCAACTTAATGTTCAAGACAACCATTGGACCTGGGTCATCCAGAGTAGGATATCTGAGACCGGAGACGGCACAGGGTATATTCGTTAACTTTGAGAATCTTTATAGATACAATCGCGAAAAGCTTCCGCTAGGCGTCATACAGACCGGCAGAGGATATAGGAATGAGATATCCCCCCGTCAGGGAATGATAAGGATGCGCGAGTTCAACATGATGGAAGTGGAACTTTTCGTGGATCCAAATGATAAGGATTGGTCCAGATTCCCTGAACTAGAGAACGAGGAACTTGTACTCCTACCTAATACTGGTTGCGATACCGTTGTAAAAACAGTTAAGCAGGCCGTTGATGAAGGCCTTATCGCAAATCGCGTACTGGCGTACTTCGTATGTACCACAAAACAACTTTTGATACGTATGGGCATCGAACCCTCCAAATTACGGTTCAGACAACACCTAATGGATGAGATGGCACACTATGCGGCAGACTGTTGGGATGCTGAGGTCTTACTTTCTTACGGCTGGACAGAAGTGACCGGGATAGCGGACAGAGGATGCTGGGACCTTTCCAGACATTCAGAGTTCTCTGGTTCCGATCTTTCACACTTTGAGAAGTTTGATGAGCCTCAAGAAGTTACATTCATGAAGGTCTTTGCTAACCACAAAAAGCTCGGACCCGCTTTCAAAGGTCAGGCTAAAGATATTGTGGCCGCATTGGAATCAAAAACAGAGAACGATGTTAAAGATGGCGGGATAACTCTTAACATAGACGGAGAGAACATCGTATTGACGGATGAATTCTTTGAAATCAAGGAAGTAACAGAGAAGGCCACCGGGAAACGTGTAATACCTCATGTGATAGAGCCGTCACACGGTCTCGACAGGATATTTTATTCTGTGTTGGAACATTCGTATTTCTACGATAATAAAAGAGAGTATTCGGTCCTCAAGCTCAAACCTGAGGTTGCCCCCATAAAAGTAGGGGTTTTCCCACTTATGAATAAGGACAACTTGGACGTTCTCGCCAAAAAGGTGTATTCAAGTGTTCACTCTCCAGATACCGAAGCGTATTATGATAGTTCGGGCACAATAGGGAAGCGCTACGCCCGTATGGATGAAATCGGTACGCCTTGGTGCATAACCGTAGATTATGAATCCCTTGAGGGCCCAGAACGAGATACGGTGACCATACGTGAAAGGGACACAGGAGATCAAAAACGCATTCCTGTGGACAAGATTCAAGAGATAATCCAGCAGCTTATCAGAGGGAAAGAATTCTCGGAACTCTAAATCACCCTCAGGCATGCTGGCCCCTTCTTACTAAGATATATAGCCGATGAAGTTGATGTATACGGGAGGATTAATTAATGGTACTTAAAGATCTAGAGGATCCAAGAAGGCTTTCCATGCTCAGGTCTCAAATCGACGCAAATTCCGTCGAAGACATAATGGATAGCAATTTTCCAACTGTTGACCCTGAAGACCGTCTTTC
>CAYJDU010000033.1:0-9187 GCA_964369035.1 uncultured Methanomassiliicoccales archaeon
GTCGTTTTAAATGCCATTTCTAACGACATTGATTTTAATTAAAACGACATTAATACGCCATATAAATTATTATTAGCGTCATATTAATTTAATATGCCATATTAAACCTTTAAATGAAATTAGCGATAAGATTTTCTTCAAAAATCATTTGAAAAGAATCAAGTACATCACCGCGAATAACCTAACATGGGCGAAGAAAAAACTAAAGGCCAACAACTTGCAGAGAACATTCTTGTAAAACCTAAAAATCTCGGAGAGGTCGATAATTCTATTCTAAGACGATCCCTCGAATTTTGCGAAGGTTACAAAGAATTTCTGAACTGTAAGACCGAACGCGAAATAGTTGATTATACGATACCTATCCTTGACTCCAAAGGATATACAGAATACGTACGTGGAAAGAAATACAAGACCGGGGACAAGTTCTACATGAACAACCGCGGCAAAGGACTTCTCATGGTGACAATGGGAAAGAAATCCGTTTCTGAAGGAATGCGTATCGGCGTGAGTCACATCGACAGTCCTCGACTAGACTTTAAGCCGAACCCACTTTTTGAAAGTACTGGGATGGCTTATTTCAAAACACACTATTACGGCGGGATCAAGAAATACCAGTGGTTCGCCATACCCCTATCCCTTCACGGTGTGGTCTGTACCGAAGACGGGAAGACCATTAAGATCACCATCGGCGAGGACGAGGGAGAACCCCAATTCTGCATCACGGACCTATTACCTCATCTGGCCAGGAACCAGATGAAACAGACAGTTGCCGAAGCTTTTAATCCTGAGAACCTGAACATATTGATAGGCTCTTGGCCTTACGATGATGATAAGGTCAGCGAAAAAGTGAAGCTCAACATCATGAACATACTCCATGAAAAGTACGGCATATGCGAGAAGGATTTCCTTACCGCCGAGTTATGTGCAGTACCTGCCGCTAAACCTATGGATTACGGACTTGATCGTTCACTTATCGGTGCATACGGACAGGATGACAGCGTATGTGCTTACACCAACCTTATGGCTGAACTTGATGCGAAAGATTCAGAGTATACCACTTTAACTGTGTTCGCAGATAAAGAGGAAATCGGCTCCGACGGTAACACTGGGATGCGTTCTTATTTCTTCAGGGACTTCCTGGAGGATATCGCAGACACTTATGGACTGAAAGTACGTCATGTGCTACAGAGGTCCATGTGCCTATCCTGTGACGTTAATGCTGCTATAGACCCTGCGTTCATGGACGTGTACGAACCGACGAACTGTTCATACCTAGGACGGGGTCCTGTCGTATCCAAGTACACAGGGTCAGGCGGGAAATATTCCACCAACGATGCTTCTGCTGAGACCATGGGATTTTTACGTAACATACTGAGTGAGGCGAATATCCCATGGCAGGTGGGAGAACTTGGGAAAATAGACGCAGGCGGAGGAGGGACCGTGGCTTCGGAAATATCACTACATAATCTTGATACCGTGGATATGGGCGTTCCTTTATTGTCTATGCATGCTCCCATTGAAGTAGTTTCGAAAGCCGACGTATACATTTTATACAAAGCTATCAAAGCGTTCTACGAGAGTCCGCAAGAAAAACCGTAAACTTATTACCGGCCTTCGGGCCGGCACTTATTCTTTTGATGCGACGTAGATATTCACTGCACCCATGGATTTGACATAAAATTTGGCATTCTTGAATCCAACGTCATTGAAGATCTTAATCATCTCCTCACCGTAGGGGAATCCTTCGATAGATGCTGTAAGCCAATCATAGGCTGGCTGCCTTCCGTCGATCGCTTCGCCTTTGTCGTATTTGCGACCATAGCGTGGAATGATATGGTTCATGTAGATATTATAGAACGGACGTATCAAACGATTGGTAGGTCTTGCAAGCTCCGCCACTGCACAAGTTCCACCTACCTTTAGTACACGGTACATCTCACTGACGGCTTTAGGGATATCCGTTACGTTCCTAAGCATATATCCTGACGTCACAATATCAAAGGTCTCGTCGTCCATTTGAATGTCCAGAGCATCGCCCACCACGAATTTTACTTTAAAATGATTCTGATCGGCCATTTTCTTCTTTGCCAGTTCGATCATGGCAGGAGTGATATCCAATCCCGTGACCATGGCTTTCCTAGAAGCCATCATAAAAGCAATCTCTCCTGTGCCAGTCCCTACGTCAAGACATTTCTTATCCTGAAGGTCACCAAGTTTCTTCATCATGAACTTGTGCCAGCGTTTGATCATCCCCATGGACATTATGTCGTTCATCTCATCATAATAAGATGAGATCTCAGTAAAGACGTCTTTTACATAGACATCTTTCCCTTCGAACTGTATTCCGAGTTGCTTCTCTTCTTCCATCAGATCAGCAATGGAACACCGACACCGATTAAATAACCTATTGCCAGTAAAGCTCCGAAATGCCAATTATGAACAAATGCCTTAGGTACCAGCATGAAACTCGATCTTTTATCCGTAGGTGCTTTAATAGAATTTTTATAAAGTTTAGAATAATCGATCAGTGCTACGAAGGCTATGACACAAATGTATGGTATCGTATGAGTAAGTAATAATATGCCAAGTATAGGGTAACACATCAAATTAATCGTACGATAATATCTAAGGGCATTATCGTAACTAATATAACCGGACATTGTGCGAGCTCCGGCCACCTTATCGCTATGATAGTCCCTTGTTTCATTCCCTGCAAGCACTCCAGTGATGGTAAATGCGTTAGGAAGTCCTAAAAGAACTACTCCCCAGACAAAGGTGCCAGTCATCGTATAGTAAGTACCAATGGGCATCAGTATACCCATCAAAAAAAACGTGCTGATCTGTCCCAGTCCCATGTATTTGTACGATGTCCCTAGAGTGTACGTCACAACTCCGATGATTCCCGCTATACCGATGATCAAAAGCCAGAAGCCACTGTACCAGATCAGTACGATGCCGATAAGTGCGACCACTCCAATACATAGAAAACCAGCATTCCTGACATGCTTTGGGGCCAACTCACCAGTGACGAGTTCAGGCGAACGAGAATGATTCTCCACCGTGTCAGTACCTTTCTCAAAATCGCCGTAAGTGTTCAACAGATTAGCGGCGGATTGTAAAAGTATGCCTCCTACAAGCACCAATAGGAACATGACCCATTCTAATAGGGTCCAACTAAAATTAGCATAGGCTATAGCTACTGATCCTGCAAGGACTATCGGGACAATGGCACCGTGTAACGTCCACGGCCTTAACGCATTATACCATCCTGCTTTTACAGGTGCTACTTTAGCCATAAGTAGGTAAGAACACAGCCCATTTAAATAACATTTACAAAAGATCGACCCTTAATTATAAAAAATACGTTAAAACTATACGCAACTAGGTTATGTCGGACTTTTATGCGCATTAAAAATATCCTTGCGAGTAGTGCCATAATGCTCTCCATAGCGTTAATCATATCTCTGTTGATCAACATATCTGGATATTTTCCAGGAGACATCATTAACACAGAAATACGGGCTGACCTTACGGTTATCATTCTCGCAACGATGATGACCATCTCCCTTTCGCGCATACCTTATAAAAATCTTAATCCGGTTAAACACAGAAGGTCTGTCACAAGAGCTACGTTATTGGGTCTAGTTATAGCCGCACTAATCCCATTAGCAGGTTATTGGTTTATGAAGGACACTTCTTGGGGCGAATACTCGGTAGGATTGGTCTTCGTTGCCGCAGCACCCTTCGCAGCTTCCGTAGTACCACTTTCATACACGTTGAGAGGGGACATGGAACACGCTGGAAGAGGTACGATCTCAGTATATCTGATATCACTGGTGTGGATCCCTTTTGTGATCTATATCACTCTAGGCGAGACCGTGGATATGACGAATGTCATAATCACGGTGTTTGAGATTATCGGAATCCCGTTAATATTATCAAGATTGTTGACAAAGGTGAAGATAAGCAGAGATGTCATGGGAATAACGATGAATCTTTTCATCTCTTTCCTTGTTATAATTTCTGTAAGTTCGACAATGTTCCCAAAGGCGGCATTACCTTTGATATTGTTCGTGATCATCGCATCCTTGAGAACTTTCGCACTTGGTTCCTGCGTTGAATTCGTTGAAAAGAAAGCAGGCATCGGATGGTCCCATCGGGTAACGGATGTCCTAATGGTATCTTACCGCAACAAAGGTATCGCAATAGCCATGTGCGTAGCCACCATGGGGACGAACTCGATGACTGCGATGGTTGCCATAGCTACATCCATCGTTGTGGAGATCATATGGGTTGTGTTCATGGACTCTTCGTTATATTCGAAGAAGAGGATGTTAAAAGAAACAGGGTCCGAGAGAGCGTCAGAAATCAGTGATGCGTGAACGTCTATCCGTTAGTTCTTTTACAGTATCCGAGTCTTGTAAAGAACCATATAACATTTCAGAATCGGGATCATATACTTTAGAAGAACGTTTATCCGCAGATATCTGGTTGGCGTAACAATAAACACAGTTATGCATACATGTATCATAGGATCCAATGTCTATATTCTTGACACACCTGCATCCCTCACGGATATTACCTGGCACATCTTCAAAAGGTATGCCGAGGGATAACATGGTCTCACGATCGATACATCCTCGATCGTCTATCCCATATTCCTGATGATCTTTCGATGAACAGCAAAAACTCATCTTTATTCCATGTTCGTTAGCTATCTTCCCGGCCATACCCATGAATTCCTCTCTTTGTATCAACGAGGATGAGGTCAAAGGTCTGGCACTCCTTAATTTATCGAACTTTGTATACATATCTAAAAAACCGAACACGCATCTTTCAGTGTATCCAGATAATTCATTGCAAAGCAACCTGAACTTCCTTTCATGATATGGCATACTGTGTCTTTCATCTAAGATGACAGGGTCGTATCTCCATACCATACGTTCCTTACCAATCTTTTTTGATATCTTCTTAAAGGCGTCTGCCACGGATGCTATATCGGGAACGTTCGGTTCGATATCCCCACCGTAAGGATTTATGGTCACTTGAAACATCATATTATGACCTATGTTAGATATCTCATCGAGATATGGAATCATAGGGCTAGGGTCCTTGGTCATAAAATAAAGGCAACCTACGCTTTTTGGATGTAGATCCACGCGATAAACTACGCTGTTGCACATAGGATTACGAACTAAAGCATATCCTGATCTTAACCGCTTCATCACCCATTCTGAATGAAAAGCAGGTATGTCCGTACGTCTGCTCGCGCAAATTATCACAAAATACTATACATTAGTTAAAAGATAAACATTGAGGATGAACAAAATGACTGTAGATAAGTATACTTTCACTTATGCGACTCTTTTTGGCAAGATCACCATAAACGAGGACGGTGAAGGAAACATAAGCGGATTATATTTTCCGTGTAGCAATTTGCCGATAGCCGAAGACCGAGAGACTGAGATTATTGTAGAAGCGATCTCACAGATCAGGGAATATATTTCAGGACGTAGGAAGAAGTTCGAACTTCCGCTGGTATATCAGGGAACTGAATTTCAAGAATCGGTTTGGTCTGCATTATCTAAGATATCCTACGGTGAAACTGTGACATACAGCGAACTTGCAGAGAAATTGGGAAATCCTAGATCCTCTAGAGCCACCGGAACCGCTTGTGGTAAGAACCCTATACCGATCATAGTGCCATGTCATCGGGTGATCCAATCTTCAGGTGGTATGGGTATGTATGCCGGTGGAAAGGCGCTAAAAAAGAAACTCCTAGACTTAGAGGCTGAATTCCTTTGACTAGGGTAATCGATGAACTTAGAGAGAAAAACGATGTTGGTTACAAAGAGTTCAACGACAAACTGATACCAAATGTGAGATCGACCCTCGGCGTCCGTGTACCGGTACTAAGAAAAATTGCTTTAAAGATAATGAAGGAGGACTGGCGTTCTTTTCTTAACGAGGAAGTCATTGTTTTTGAAGAATATATCATTAAAGCTATCATAATAGCGAATGCAGAAATGTCCTGGGAAGAACGTCTGGCACTTACTAGAGAGTTCGTTCCTTACGTAGACAATTGGGCTGTGTGTGATCTACTATGCGGTGATTGGAAAGTCGCTCAGGATTCAAAGGAGCCTTTATGGAGTCTTTGTAAGGAACTTATGGATTCTAACGAAGAGTTCAAAATGCGGGTGGCCGCAGTTATGATGCTTTCTAAATTCTTGGATGATGACCATATAGATGGAGTACTGGCACTTCTAACGCTGTACTCTAATGATGGTTATTACTACAAAATGGGTGCAGCGTGGACCCTATCATATTGTTACATAGGATATCAAGAAAAGACTGAAGAGGTTTTAAGTTCCGGTAAGCTCGATCGTGAGATACACAACCTCACCATACGGAAAGTATGCGAATCCCGTCGTGTCAGCGACGAAGTCAAGCAACACGTGAAAAGGTTCAAACGATAATATCTCTTATTATCTGTCTAACTTTCTCAGCGTTATCATTTCCGAGTCTGGCACCTTTTCTCTCAAGAAGGATCCAGTCATGTTCCTTACAGACGCCTTCGAATTCCTTGGAAGTTACAGCTATGACCTTCCCTTTGTGGAATGCAAAGTTATCTACCATTATTCTGAACATTTCTTTGGGTACGCATACAAGCACTTTGTCGTATCCTCGGGATACGTACTCTAATGTACCAGCGTAATCTTTCCTGTCCTGGACTGCTTGATATTGCTCCTTGTTGCTCATAGCATATGAATATTGAGCTATGCAGTAAGTGCTAGGCACGAACCCGAACAACGTGGATATTATTCCAAAGGAGATGGTCCAGGTGTCATTACCTTCTTTACCGAACTCAGCTTCCATGCTTTTTACGAAATTCTTGATCTCCGTGAAACGTCCTCCGAAGAGATCACCTGCGGATTCCAATTTTTTAGAAAGGAATACCTCGGAGTCGTTGGTCACTATCAATAAGCTCTTTTTTCCCGATGGGGGTGCTGGCATTGGTTGCATTTTTTTACCTCTTATCTGAAAATCTGTAAGCTATGTTACAACTTCCTTCTGCAGAGACCATACATGGTCCGCTGGGACTACTTGGTTTGCATGATCGACCGAACATCGGACATTCGTCCGATCTTATCAATCCCCGTAATACTTCCCCGCATCTGCATCCTTTCGCTTCTTCCTCGACCACCGGGGTTTTGGATATTATTCCCTCATGGACCTTGGTGGCATCGTGATCTGCATATGACGGTTTAAGTGCCAGTGTGCTGTTCTTAATCACAGGGAAACCTCTCCAGTTCCGATCCACTGCATCATAGGTCTGGTTCATCAAAGCTCTTGCTTTAGGATTACCTTCCTCTTTCACAAGACGAGTGTATTCATTCTCTACTTCTGACCTACCTTCGGATATCTGCTTAGCCAGCATGTAGCATGACATCAAAACGTCCAAAGGCTCGAACCCTGCCACAACCTGAGGGATGTGATAGTTATCCGCAAAAGGCCTGAACATCTCCAGTCCAGTTATCACAGCGACGTGTCCTGGCATGATGAAACCGTCGATCTTGTTTTCGCCCAAATCAAGCAACGCCTGGATTATCGGCGGACATATCCTATGACAACTGTACACGGAAAAATTCTCAGGGACGTCGTCCCTGTTCAGAGGAACACAGGTGGACGGAGCAGTAGTCTCGAATCCCACACCTACGAACACCATGTCGTTCTTTATCTCCCTGGACATTTTTATAGCGTCTTCGATAGAGTAAACGATACGGACGTCAGCTCCATTGGATTTAGCGTCGAACAGTGAACCAATGGGTGTTGGTACTCTCATCATATCGCCGAAAGCCGTTACCGTGACCCCGTTATTTGCAAGGGTTATGATCTCGGCTATCTCTTTGGTCGTTGTTACACAGACTGGGCATCCTGGTCCCTGATGTATCTCGATACCCGCATCAGTAAGCATCTGGTCAAGACCGAATCTTACGATCGTATCCTGATGGGTCCCGCAAATATGCATTATCTTACATTCTACATTCAGTCCCTTGATCCCTTTGATGATCCTCTTAGCGGTCACCTCGTCCCGGTATTTGTACAATCAATCCGCCTCCTCAATATCTAACGAACTTACACAGCAGGATTGCCCTGATGTGACCTTAATCTGTCCTCCACATTCGGGGCAGGACATGATCGGAATACTGTGTGCTGTGTAATCCCCGGATTCAAGCATTTTTACTGGCCCGTTGTATCTGCATTTATCGCAGGCCACTTCGATAGGCTCACGCTGGATGTTTAACTTGGATCCTTCCAATAACGTGTCCCTTGTGACTATCTCATAAGCGAACATGAGCTGTTCCTCTCCGAGCAGGGTCATATCCCCGATGAGGATATTGACGTTGAAAACTTTGACCGTATCATATTTCTCAAGTTCCTCGAGAACGGCATTGACAATGCCTGAAATAACAGAAACTTCGTGCACAATCGCGTATGTATATTGTTTATTAAATAAACATTCGTCAACAACGACGGGAATCGCACATACTGGAGATAACACAATCCTTACAGTTAGGGCGATTCGGCTTACATATCATCTGTCCGTGTCTCACGAAATAGCGATTGATGTCCATCCATCTGTCCTTAGGAGTAATCTTCATCAGCACCATCTCCGTCTCATCAGGAGTCTTGGTTCTAACGAGCCCTATGATGTTAGTCAGTCTATGTACGTGTGTATCCACACATACAGAGGGTATGTTCATCGCGTATGCCCTTGTACATGCTGCGGTCTTCCTTCCCACCATAGGAAGTTTAAGAAGCTCTTCTGTCCCCTCGGGAACCTTGCCATCATACTCGTTCAGTAAGATATTACAACACTCTATGATCGCCTTGGCCTTCTGATTGGGGAATCCTGCAGGACGTACTAGATCGGCTACGTCCTCTACGTTCGCTTTAGCGATTTCCCTCATAGATGGATATACTGAGAACAATCTATCCGAAGCTTTACGGGTATTATCGTCTTTGGTCCTCTGTGACAATATCGTCGCTATAAGAACATGGAAGGGGTCACAAGGCCACCTAGGGTTCAGACCTTCCGAGGACCTACCTGGGAATGCGGCGTCGTTCTCATATTCCTCAAACAATCTGTCGAGGATCCAGGATATGTCTTTTCCAACCATTTCAA
>CAYJDU010000034.1:0-9142 GCA_964369035.1 uncultured Methanomassiliicoccales archaeon
AAAATTTAACTATATAAACAGTAGGAAAACATCATAAAAACAACGAAAATCACAACATTATATGTCTGCTATACCGTTTTCCGTTATACGGTAGGTTGCGTTCCGTCCTTCGGGCAAACTACGGTGTTTGATTATGACCATGGACCTGACTCCTTTTCCACGCGGTTCCAGCCTTAGGATGGTCTTTGCGTTATGTCTTAACGTATGGCCTCCGAGGAACTCGATACCACCTAGGTTCATGTTGGAATATACTTGGGATGTGACGATTACAGGCACATCTGTTTTACGAGCGGTTTCTGTTAATAATTCGGTCTGTCTTATGAAATCGTTCCGTACAAGTGGATCGTCGTGATTCAGTCTGTAGAACACTGTTAGTGAGTCCACTATAATCAGGCCTATCGAATCGTTGGCTTCGGCCATACGTGCAACTTTGGTAACACGATCGCTCTGTTCCTCGAAGCTGTGTACTTGGAATACCAATAGTCTTTTCAAAAGTTCTTCACTATCAAATATCTGATCGACACGGTCGTACGATATGCCTTCACAATCAATAAGTGCAACCTTTTTACCTTCTTTTAGAACGTTTCGGGCCATCTGAAGACATATATTGGTTTTTCCGGTGCCCGCTTCACCATATAAAAGTGTTAGACTACCAGATTCTATGCCACCACCTAAAAGATCGTCCACAGACCTGCTGTCCAACGGTATACGCTTCACGCTTTGTCTAATGACAGGGGGTTATAAAGCGTTTCTGAATCACTTGTCTTCTGGTGTTTGAACAAGTGGAAGTAGTGCTTCATGGACCTTCTGTAACGACATTGATTGTACTACTATTCTGCCAGGCCCTGTGAATTTCGTAACGTACGGTCCATCTTTTCCGAAAAATGAGCTTTTTAGGTCCTTATCGACTTCGATCTTGTATTTCACCGAAGATTCCCACGCAACGGCTTTGTCCGTGGCAACTTCATACGTATCGCCTTTTTGCAAAGGAAAAATAATAAAATCTCCAAGTGAAAATAAGAACACCATTCCCTTCCCACTGAATTTTATCAACGTTAGTCCATCCTGACCGAACTCACTCCCTAATCTTTTTTGGAACTCTTGTTCTGTATTTACAGTAGGTTGAGAAGCAACGAACGCATCTTTCTGAGCGATCCAACTCATTCCCTCTACGTTGATGTCCATAATCATCCCAGGGAGACGCCCTCCGATACCGATGGTACCTATACCGCTCTTAGGACCGTAGTTCATCGTCTCCAGACACTTTCCTGAAATGACCTTTTTTATACCGTTGATTACTCCGCCGCCGCTTTTGCCGACGTGGAACTCCCCTGTCGTATATACGACGGAACCGAGGGCAGCGTCGATAGACTCACCCGCACTCAGGATGATCTTTGCCAACTGGAGGTTGTTCCCGGTAATCTCGTATCTCATCTATTAAGAATGGTCGTGTCGTATTAATTATATACGCGATGACGAACTTTCGATATTATGGAAGATCTTATTGCTGTAGGTGCTGAGGCTGTTGTAACGTTCTCAGAGTTCCTAGGCAGGAAGGCCATTAAAAAGACCCGAGTCCCTAAAATGTATAGGCACCCAGAGTTGGATGGACGCATACGTTCGACCAGGACGAAGAACGAAGTCCGAATTATGAGGAGTGCCCGTTCCGATGTAGTAAAAACCCCTGTGATATATGATGTAAATATGTCAGATTGTAGTATTACGATGGAATTCATAAACGGAACCAGGGTGAAAGAGCTTCTCGATCGTAATCCATCGTCTTCAGAACCTGTCTGTTCTAAAATAGGGGAGGCGTTGGCAGACATGCATAACCGCGGCATCGTCCATGGTGATTTTACAACGTCTAATATGATTTTGATGGATGACGGTAAGTTATGCATAATTGATTTTTCATTAGGTGGCATCAACGCAGAGGCAGAAGAAATGGGGGTGGACCTTCGTCTTTTGCATCGTGCGTTCTCTTCCGCACACTTTACCGTGACCCGAGGATTTGAAATGGTCATGAACGCATACGTTAGAAACAAGACCGATTCGGAAATCGTAATAAGAAAAACAGAAGAAATACAGAACAGGGCGCGTTACACATGAAGCTTAAAGTTATCACATCAAATATTGGAAAGGTAATGGAATATCGGGATGAATTCAATCGTTCAGGAATGGAGATGGAACATTTCCCCCGTTCATACGATGAAATACAGACGTCCGACCTTCAAGAAGTCGTAGAAAAAGGTATGGAAACACTGCGTTCAGAAGGATTGTCAAATTTTATTATTGACGATACAGGTCTTTTTATAGAGTCATTGAACGGATTTCCTGGCGTTTGGTCTGCTTATGTTCAAAAAACGATAGGAAATTCAGGGATATTGAAGTTACTTGAGGGGCTATCACGGAAGGCAGAGTTCCGTACTTGTATCGGTTGCGATCTCGATGGCGAGACAATAATTGTAACGGGTATCTGTGAAGGATTTATTACTGAAGGGGCCCACGGCTCAGAAGGATTCGGTTATGATCCTATATTCACTCACGACAGTGAAAGAACCTTAGCAGAATTATCGTTGGATGAAAAGAATTCAATATCCCATAGAGGAAAAGCAATACGCTTGTTAGTAGAAGAAATAAAGAAACGCCGTCCTGTTTGAGCAGAACGGCTTAAAAGTTTTTACTTATTGTCGTCTTCGGATTTCCTTTCCTTTACTGATTCAACATCATTAAGATCGTAGGAAACGTCTTTCTGGTAAGATTCACCTTTGTATGCGTACATAGGGATCGCGATTATAGCCATAACGGCATAGATGATGATTATTACTGCGATGATCCCGACAATGACGATTAAGGCGATGTTAAGAACTGATTCTAATACGCCTGGAATCATCAGAGCGTAAACAATTAACCCTATCAGTGTAACGATACCTACGCCCAGCAATATTAACATTAAAGCCGAAGGCCAAGTTTTCTCTCTCTCCATTTTTGTTGTCATTTGAATTACCTCAACTCGGTTTTGGAAGATATGGTATAAGCGATTTTGCAAGATCTGAAAGGGTCATCGATTGAATTATAACCTTTCCTGGACCGGTTAGTGTTGTAACGAATAGACCTTCTCCTCCGAACATTACGTTTTTCAATCCTCCTACTGAGGTTATATCATATTTTACGGATTCTTCCCATCCGACGGCGTTAGCGGTCGAGACTTTGTATATTTCTCCAGGTTTTAGATCGACAACGTTAAAATCACCGCAGGCGGAAGCCCATGCTACACCGTTGCCGCTGATCTTCTGAAGTATTAAACCTTCACCGCCGAAGAACATGCTACCAAGTTTCTTCTGGAACGCTAAATCTACGGATACCGAGGGCTGTGATGCGATGTACGCTGATCTTTGGAGTATCCAGTTCTTTCCTGGTATTACGTTGAGATCGATTATTTTACCTGGTGCATCACCACCTAAACCAACAATTCCTGTGCCTCCTTCGGTTTTGAAGGTCACAAGGAAAAACGATTCTCCTGAAATCGATCTTTTAAGTCCTTTGAACAGACCGCCTTCCATACGGGTGTCCATGCGGACGTTCCCGGTCATGTATTTCATATTCCCGGGTGTGGCACGTATTTCTTCCCCTTCATGTAGTTCTATGTTAACGAACTGCAGATTATCTCCTGTAATGGTATATTTCAGAGTAAATCCTCCATTTATACATTAACATTTGTGAATAAAAGCATATGCTTACAATTGAAGTTAAATGTCAAATAAAACGATATAGTTATTAATGAAACAGCAATCACGGTGTAGAGGGACTGTGGGTTAGCTTGGTATACTTGTGGCTTTGGGAGCCATTGACCCCGGTTCAAATCCGGGCAGTCCCACTCTACTAACTTCGTTTGTAACGAAGACATCATACTTTTAAGGATAAATCTATAAATTTAATAAACGATGTGAATCCCTATGAGCGAATGCAACGTAGATGTTCAGCCCGGAGTATGTAAGCTTAAGACCAAGATCAAGGCGATCACAAACGACGAGTGGAAAGTTGTGTTCGAGATCGAAAGTGAATGTGAAAGCGTATGCAAATTGGCAGCTTTATTGAGAGAACCTTTGGACCCAATGAAAAACATCGATGTTAAAATTTCAGAATCTGACGTATACAAAGCAGCGGACGACACCATTCCTCATACGGCTTGTCCGGTTCCATGTGCTTTGATAAAGGCCATAGAGGTTGCGTCGGATCTTGGAATAAAACGTGATGTTATTATTGAGATAAGATGAGCCACTACGGCGAGACTTCTACGGTTGCCGACTATCGGATAAGATCCTTCGCTGATTCAGAGAATGAAACTATCCTGACAGGTAAAAGGCGTACTGGAAGAGTTCCACTTATGGACTCCATAGTAAATTTCCTAATTCGTGAACAACCGGATTCGAATCTTGTGTTGATCGAAGTTGTACCTAAAGATCTATCAAAGTTCTTTGACAAAGAACTGAAAGGTAAAGATATCGTATTGATATATTCGGTACTTGATGTACCAGAATGGGAGACGGTTCTTCGGTCGGTGATCAAAGAAAAGGTTACGGTATATTGTGGACAGGACCTATGTCATCAAGTCCCCGCATGTTTTAAGCGTATCATCTTGCCTAATCTTTGACTAATAGTTTACAGTCAATATTGTTCGTTAGTAGACTAGCGTTATGCAATCAATCACTCCGTGTAAGCGATGTTTTGTTTTTATAATACGTGTTGGGCTGTCGCATAATTTTTATTCTATGATTTGATTACCCCTGTTAATGAGGACTGATGCGCCTGACGCAGACAGGTTCGACAGGATGAAACGTATCGACTGGATTGATATGGATAGCATAATCGACTCAAGATGTCTTGTAGTCGGCGCCGGTGCTCTTGGTAACGAAGCGATGAAATGCATGGTTCTGGCAGGTTTTTCCGATATTACCGTTGTTGATATGGACCATATCGTTAATTCTAATCTCAGCAGGTGTGTACTATTTCGTGAAGACGATAATGGCCTCATGAAATCCGAAGTTCTAGCACGTCGTGCTATTGAGCTTTCTCCGCAAGTAAATATCAAAGCAGTTACGTCAAAGATACAGGAGATCAAAGATTGGGACTATGATTTGGTCCTAGGATGTCTTGATAACGTTACAGCAAGATTGCATACCAATTCTCACGCCGTCTATAACGGAATACCCTACGTAGACGGAGCTACCGATGGCATGTTCGGTAAAGTTCAAGTCGTTATTCCCGAAGGGCCTTGTTTACAATGTGCCATGAACAACAGTCATGTAAGAACGGCCGATCTGAGATTTTCATGTACTGGCGGTTCGCATGTTTTCGTTCCGCATATAGCAGGCGAAATAACTACTACGTCCATCGTTGCTGCTATGCAAGTCAGAGAGGCAGAAAAGATTATTTCTGGAAGGATAGATCTATGTGCCAGAGACATAACATTTTATGATGGAATTAAAGGGACCATGGACATGGTTACACTGGATATTGATGAAGAGTGTCCGAACCACAAGGAGAAAAAAATATGACGATAAAGGTAACAGTTGTGAACACGGCAGCAGGGTCATCCATACGTATGGAGCTAGAGCCACATGAGAAAATGTCTGACATAATAGACGCGGCAGCAGATTACTGGGGCGAGGGTGTAGGTGCCTTTGTACTACGGAAAGGAGCTAAATTGTTGATTGGTTCCCGTACAGTCGATGAAGCCAATATATCGAACGGCGACGTGATCGAGATGATACCTGATCCAGAAGGCGGAAGATAATGGGTCTTGTACGACCAATTCTATTGAAGAGGATAAACAACGAGATCGACGGCCTCAATACATATCTTGAATTATCAATATCAAATGTACCAGAGGACGTTGAGTTCCCTATAGTACTAAGCATATCTCTGATGAACGCCCCTGCTCAAGTATCTGAGGACGAGGTAGCAAGAGGACATCAGTTCGATCTAATCCTTTCGGAAGATTATCCTTTCGAGCGTCCTAGGGCGAACTGGAGGACACAGATATTCCATCCGAACATAATGATGCCAGAGGACGGAGGCTTTGTTTGCGTAAAAACATTGGATAACTGGAGCTTTGGTTCTAACTTGACGTCATTCGTCGTCGGTGTAGAGAATCTATTAGCAGATCCGAATCCTATGAACCCGTATGGTACGGATTCATGTATGCAGGCGTCTAAATGGTGCATCGCCAACAAGCCTAAATTCTCTGCCAATGTAAGTTATGGAGATAAGAATGCCTAAAATCATATCAACAAAAAAAATGGAACGACAATATCGTAAACGCAGTGTTTCTGGTGTACGATTGTTCATGTGTGAAAGTGTGATATCTACCATGGCCGCACATGCAGACATAGGATTCGCCGACGAAAAAGAGGTCATGGGATTGATAATAGGTACAATCTACAATGACGAAGAAGGTGAATATTCAGTAGCTGATGGAACTGCGACAACTAAACTAGATTCAACCAATGTAAGTGTAAGGTTCAATCCTGACGCACTGGAAGATCTTTTCCTATCTATTGATAAGAATAAAAGTGGTGATGTTGTTGGTTGGTATCATTCACATCCTGGGTTCGGATGTTATCTTTCGGATACGGATATAAAGACGCATTCCGACATATTCGGTGACGGTATCGGTTTTTCTGTTGTGATCGATCCGTCGGATGAGACGTTAATGGTTTTTACTGTTAAAGACGGAGTTACTCAAAAAGTTCAGATGATAGTTTCCGAAGACTCTTAATCATACCCAGATGGCGTGTCTACTCTTCATCTGAGTTTCATTGCAGTCAAATTTTTTCATTAGATCTGCAATGAAACTGTCAAAGAATAGAAGAACAGAGCCTTCGAAAACGGTTCCCAAGGGAGCGTACTCTGGATTAATATCGTCGGTCCACATATAGACTACCATGTCAGACGCATGTGCCAGCTTGCTTCCAGGGTCTGATGTGAAGCTTACGACATAAGAACCTATACGTCCAGCGATGTTCGCTGTGTTGACTACGGACGCGGTCTCGCCTGTGTTGGAAATCAATATAGTAAGATCACTACGACCTATTATCGGCGTAGTCATCTCTCCAACGAGATGTACGTCTATTCCGAGTTGCACCAAACGCACAGCAAGCAGTTCGCCGATGAGACCAGAACGACCAGAGCCGTAGATGAAGACCTTACGGTTTGTCGTAATAAGGTCTTCAAGTTTCTTTCTATCTTTATCTGAAACATGTGAAGCCGTCTCGAAGCATTTCTTCGAAAGGTATTCCAGCGCGGGGTCCATACTTACTCTCCTGTAGCCTCTGCTGCCTGTTTTTTCTGTTCTCTAAGCATCTTTGCTACTTTCTTACTGAGAACTCTCTCTTGTATAATCCTCATATACATAGCGTCGTGCTCCAATAACGGTGAACATGAAATGACCGTTATTTCTGGGTCTACTTCTGTTATTGCGTCTGCGAGGGTTTCGAATTTAAGGTCTCCCTTTTTGATTGGAGTAATCTTTCTTTCTTCGCCTCCGTAATGTTCGACACCAGAGAATTGTGAATATATTCCGCCTTTACTGTAAGGCTGGACGATCTCAATCAGGTCAACAAAGTCCTGTGTCTCCATAAGTGAACCTTCTGTGCGTGCATGATGACGCGGGAAGTTAACTACAGGTACAATATTATCAAAAGTATCGCATAGTTCTAGAATTTGTTCGAGTGAACCGAAAGTCTCCTGATGACCGCTTATCTCGATTCCCAGTCTAGGCGTAAGTTCTTCATCCTGCCACCAGTCCATTACCGTTGCTATATTCTCGTAGATACGTGCATCGGTTTCTTCTTTTGATCCAGAATTATATAAACCGAGGCTGGTCACAACGGTGTCGCCGCCCAGGGCGTTGAGTATCAATGCAGCATGTCTCAAACTGTTCATACAAGTGTCAGCCAGAGGTGTATCAGATCCAAGATCCATGTAGTAAGGAGTGTGTATCGACATTCTTACGTCCATCCTCTTGGCGATATCGCCTATCGGATAAAGTGAGCCGAATGTATTGGATACGCTGGACGACATGTAAAGAAGGTCATCAGACTCTTCAATCTCCACATCAGGAGAACTTATAGGCATATCATCTCTGATAATTTCTATTATGAAGTCTTCTGTGATATCTTTGATGGTCATCCCGATTTCTTCATCTTCAGGAGGTCTGGCATAGCTACTTGGCCTTACCATCTGTATCTCCATGGCCGTGAGGCTTAGGTTATGAACATCTTCGATGCCATCCTTGAGAGTGCGGCCTTTGCACGATAGCGGTATACCCGCAGGTCCAAATCTTATCATGATATCATCTGTGCTAATGCGAGAACAGTATTAAACATAAACGCCATTATCCTTTATGCGTCATAAGATATATGCGCGTTCTATAGGTGGGTAAGTTTTATAAACGAATCTAGCATACGACAAATTTACCCAATGTCGGGAGAGTCAGAAATATGAAGGCAAGTTTCAAAACAGACCCTTCGCTGATCGCTTTGATCTTTGATCTTAAGGCGACTTCGAGGGACAACGAATCTGCTATCTGGCGAGACATCGCGGTTCGGTTAGAAAAATCCAATAAGAATTGGGCCGAAACGAATCTTAGCAAGATCGAAAGATACGCTAAGGACGGGGAGACGTTAGTCATACCCGGTAAAGTTCTCGCAGCAGGCAATATCACAAAGAAAGTAACAGTGGCAGCTTACTCCTTCTCTCAGAAGGCCAAAGATGCCATTACGGAATCCGGTGGAAAGGCCGTGAGCATAAGAGAGCTCATGGATACTAATCCTAAGGGATCCAACATTAGGATAATGAGGTGAACAAATGGTGACTTTTATTGACGGAAAGGATCTTATCTACGGAAGGCTCGCAAGCATTGTCGCAGAGAGGATCATGGACGGCGAAGAGATCATCGTTCTGAACTCTGAAGCTATAATAATGACAGGTGCGAAGGACATGGTGTTCGCAAAATACAAACACCGCCTCGAACTTGGTGACACCACCAAGAGAAAAGGACCTTTCTACCCTCGCAGAGCAGATCTTTTGTTCAAGAGGTCCGTTAGGGGTATGATCCCCTGGACTAAATCCAGCGGAA
>CAYJDU010000035.1:0-8936 GCA_964369035.1 uncultured Methanomassiliicoccales archaeon
TGGACCGTTATATCCATTTGTTACCTCACAGCATTCCCGAGCTCAACAAAGCTCCACCGACGGCTCCGATATACTGAGAATCCGGTGGGACGATCGGCATTTCACCCAATATCTCGCCCACTGCTTTTACCAGACCAGTGATCAGGGAAGTTCCACCGACCTGAATAATTGGACGCCTTATGTCTATTTCCTGAAGTTGCTGTTCGTAGACCTGTTCAGCAACAGAATGACATGCTGCTGCCGCTACGTCCTCGAATGTCTTTCCATCCCCGAGCTGAGTAACCAGGTCTTGAATTCCAAATATAGAACAATATGAGTTCATCTTGGCCTTCCTCCAATCCCCTCTTTCAGCAAGTGGACCGAGTTCCTCGATGCTTATATCCATCCTTTTTACGACCATCTCCAGGAAACGTCCGGATGCTCCGGCACATATTCCGCCCATTGTGAAATTGTCAGGTATCCCATCACGAACGGTAATGGCTTTGTTATCCATACCTCCGATGTCCAGGATTGTAGCTTCCCCTCTCTGCCAGTCGGCTAACCATACTGCACCCTTAGAGTTCACGGTCAGTTCTTCTTGCACCAATTTAGCATTGTAATGTTTTCCAAGATGGTAACGCCCGTAACCTGTGGTCCCGATGGCCTCAAGATCTTTGAAATCGATTCCCGCTTGTTTCAAAGCGTCCGTTAGAACCTTATCAGCAGATTTGATTACGTCACCGGATCCGGTCCATGCCTTTCCGATGATCTTGTTGTTCTCCATTACAACGGCCTTGGTGGTACTGGAACCAGAATCTAATCCTGCACTGATGCCAGTCTGCCTTTCCCTGGCTAGAAGTTCTTTCTTCGAAACTATGGTTACTAAAGCTTCCATTCTTGTGAGCATCTGAGATGCTTTCAATCTCTCTGTGAAAGAGTATGTTACAACAGGCAGATCCGTATTATCTTGAATGAATCTTCTAAGCTCGTTCCTGACCAATGCAGCCTCGGCACATCTGAAACAAGTACAGATGAAAACCGCATCCGCATCATATTTACCGTTCACGAGGGCTGCGGCCCGGGCAATCATTATCTTAAGTTGATTGGAACGGGGGTTGAACCCGAACCTTTTAACTGCATCATCCACGTCAGCGGCGCCGACGTCCGGGTACACCATCTTAGCTCCCACGGACAGTGCAGCTTTCTCGATCTCGTGCTGTACACTGCTATATTCCGTACCGCATGATAATTGAGCGATCTTTATAGTCATTTTCCGAGTCCCTCCAAAAATTTCTTAGCGTTTAAAACAAAGTCCTTAGCTTGTTCCTCGGTACCTGGATAAACTACGTTGAGTTGTGGTATCCCACGTTTTTTAATAAGATATTTTATCATCTCGTTGGAACGTTCGCATCCTACACAACCGAAACTGTATGGAGCCTCTCTCATTATTATGGCTGCATCCGCCTCTTCGATCATCGGTCCCCAGAGAGCTAGTCTACCCCTTATACCTGAGGGGACTTCCACACCTGCGTACTTTAGACCGGTTACAACCATGTCCAAGGTAACGTTCATCGGAGGCATGTCTATCTCCAGATTATCTACTCTTTCCTGGATCGCGGCCATGGCGCTCAGCGGTTCGTGACCGAACCTCTCTACAATGTCGAACAGTATCAGACTGTTCGGCGGGTCTATGAAAACTTTCATCTTTACTCCTCACAAATATTCTTGAATTCCATTATAGGCAACTTACCTTTTTCTTTCAGAGGTACTATCGCCTCGTTCCTATCGGCGCATTCCAACCCGTATTGGACGTTGGAAAGCAGGTCCCATTCAGCCTCCAGCTGACTGTATCCTGGTCTGGTGCCATGCTGTGCGCGACATCTCCTAGGGTCCCCCGCAGGATATGCCCTACGTTTGGAGAATACCTCATTACGATATTTCTTGCGTATCTCCTCGAGGACCTCTCGGACGACGACTTTTGCACCTTCTAACAGGCATCCGTAACATGTTTCCTTAAGCTGGACCTCCTTGTCCATGGCGTGTATAGTTCGCACAAGTTGGTCCGGCGTGAGCATTGATTTGGGCGAAATCATTAGAAGTCTCGTTTCTCTTTCGTCACTCATATCTTCTCCTCCGTTATGTAGATGAACTGCTCGTCATCGGCTTCTTTCAACATTTTATTAAGGTCTCCAAGGAACTTTCCTAGTATGTTCGTTCCATAGGATTCTTCGCCAGTGGGGCCGTAGGACTTACTATCCTCTAATCTGATCCCAATAAGTCCTCGCATCGGACGGACCTGATTCGTTACCCCTATGTCCCCCCGCTTAACATTTTTAAAAAGATCTTGGGGGTGAATCGTTTTCCCTCTTTCGTCGTCCCCATAGAAAGTTATCATCTGGGCACCCTCGAAGGAGAACTGGACTTTTAACGACCCTATAGGTTTATGGTTCAATCCTGTGACCTTCTTGAAGAAATTTACTGTAGATTTGTCGGTCGCAGTTATCTCTATCTTATAGATCATATCCTTGGTGACAGCAAAAGTCTCCACAGAACCTGCCGCCAATGCATCCATCGTACGGTCCGGTGTCTGTTCTACAACTATAGCATCATCCGAGATGTCACCTTTTCTTATCTGTTTTATATTAAAATTAGAAAGATATTCCATTCCGGCCTTCTGGGTCATCCCTATGGTCAATACACGGGGAGGATCCGTAAGTACCGTGATCGTATCCCCTTTCTTCGCCATGGATACCAATGCAAGTCCGCGGACCACCTTCCCTGCGGAACTATGGGAGGGCACGATCTGCCTCTTGTCCTTGTAGATGTATATACGTCCAGTCCCGAGACCTTCGTTTCTGACCGTGACCGAACCCACATCCCTAACCACGGTCTTCTCCGGTTTGATCTCCACATCCATGTCCTCGGAGCTTACGATAAAACTACCCGTGGGATTGGTTATCTTCAATTTTTTATCTGTGGCTGATATCAACACATGTTCAGCAGCTATCGGAGACTCTGGATCTAATTCGATCATTATATTGGTGAACACAGAATATCCGTCAGCCAACTTGTACGAAAGATCCGTTGTGACCTCTACGTTCTCGATACTTATCTCTGACATGACAGGCCGGATATCCATGATCTCCTCGCCTTCACGCATATCATCGATCAGATGCCTTCCCACAGTTATACGTCCGATGCGTCCATCGCCTGCACCATAGGAGTCACGATGATCATTTTTAGCTATCATGACGTATGTCGTATGATTATCCCCTCCACCCAAGGAGAAGTAACAATCGAACTTGCGATAAAGGCGGTCTGCAGGAGATGCCACGATATCTGTCCGGAATGCACCGAAGGACACTAGTTTCCTAGTGACCCATTTCGATGTCGAACCTTTGATCTGGTCCGACTTGGATCTAAATATATCCGCGTCGGGGCCATCGTCAAGATGGAGTACCATGACCCCTTCCTTGGTCACTATTTCAAAATCGTTGGTCTTCTTTGTTACCGTGTCGACCGAAAGGTGTATGGCGACCAAAGACCCTTTATTGTAAAGTTCGCCGATGATTGCGTCCTTCAGTGTAGCCCCATCCTTCAATGTCTTATCTTTGCCGTTGATGGATATCTTCATTGGGTCCCTCCCCTTGGCAATATAGATTGTACCTTTGAAACTATCTCGTCCAATTTTTCCTGAGGGCAAGTCACCCCTCGTATGACACCTGTGATTATATCTGTGATATAACCTTGGGTCTTGATCTCATCGTCCGGTGGCATGACATGTTCTGTCCTCACACCTATGGCGGCAAAATCCTCAAAATCCACTGGACACTGGGATACTATTATAGCAGGCAGATCCACGTTCCTGAGGATCAACCTTGCCTTGTAAATTATGTGGTTACGTACGTTCCCTAAGTGAATAACCACAACTTTGAACTGACGTAATCGATCGACCTCTAGAGGATCTAACCCGAACCTTGACCCTGTGGTCACGTCCGGAGCGTCCGATGGAACCCCAGAACCTGCGTTGACCACTAAGACACTGGTATCGATACCTTCTTCCCTAAGTGCGTATGTGATTTCACACACTGGTTTAGTGATGTGCCTTTTTCCAGGACCCATAGCCACTGCTACAACGTCCCTTCCACTGTCTGAGATGGTTGCCCTCTGTGCCAGTGCCCCTCCGATCCCAAGGCCCATTGCCTCCCTACACTCTACGAAACTTAGATGACGGCCGATCTGTCGTTTCAATTTATTCACCTGTCTCTGAATCGTCGTCCCTTAACTCGTCCATCCCGAATCTATCTATCACAGAATCAGGCGTATCGATCGCCTCTACTTTTCCGCCTGATATGAATGCGACCCGATCACACACGTTCTCAACGAAATCCATATCGTGACTGACGATAACGAAGGTCTCACCAAGAGTCTCTCTTGCTCTTATGACGGAGTTGGCGACTATCGACTTTGTTATGGGGTCCATCGTACCAGTGGGCTCGTCCAAAATTATTATTTTAGGTTCTTTGATAAGAACTTGTGCGAAGGCGATTCTTTGACATTCTCCGACAGATAATGTGTCCGGGTATGAGTATAGGAGTTCTTCCATCCTATCTTTATCGAACCCTACACTGTGAAGCACCTGTATCGCCTTGAATTTGGCCAGTTCGGCAGGCATCCTTGAACCGATACTTGTGGTCAGATTGCTAAGTATATTATCGTAAGGATATAGGGTATATTCCTGATGTAGGAACCCTATATACGGGGTGGCACGACCTTTGCCGCTCATGCCCATCTCGGACATATCTATCCAATCCTCTCCGATCCTTATCTTAACGGTACCGCCGGTGGCGGGGGTCATACCAGCGATCATACGAGAGGTGGTAGTCTTGCCTGCACCAGACTTTCCGACTAGTCCGAACACTTCGCGTTCCTTGATGTCGAAGGACATACCGTCAACGGCTTTCACAACCCCTCGGATAACTGAGAAGAAATGCTTCTCGGCATTTTCCAGAATTATTAGAGGTTCTCCAAGCTCCCCGGACTCCTGCTTTTCGAAGGAATATCCTTCCATGAATTTTTCAGTGATCGCTTTGGGCTCGCCCTGCATGACCACGTTACCGGAATCAAGCCAGATGGCCTCATCCGCCATCTTATCGATAGCTTCTGGCCAGTGGGATGCGAACACCATCGCTATCCCCTTATCTTCAACATATTTCACGAGCCTATAATGCATCTGCTCAGCAGTGTATGGATCTAAAGTTCCCGTAGGCTCGTCGGCCAAAAGGAACAACGGATCCCTAGCTATCTGTCTTGCAAGTACAACCCGCTGTTTCTCTCCCCCCGACAGATCCCTAGCTATGTGCGTCGTCCTGTGGGTCATACCCACGAACTCCAGGATCTCAAGAGCCATGTCCGTCCTGACCTTACCTTCGGCCCGATCCCCTATCGCTTCGAAAAGATTTTCGATCACAGTTTTGTCACCGAACAGCGCGAATGTCCTCTGAAGCATAATTGCGATACGGCCCTTCAACTGACGTTTGAGAGGGTCGCTTTCTTTAAGGGACCAATAATCGATAGTGATAGTATTCGTCTCGCATCCACATTTTGTACATGGGGTACCCTCGTACGGTAAATCGAGATTCTCACAATCGCCGCACCTGTTGACTTTATATAAAACGCGACCTGAACTAGGAGCATAGTCTTCGCTCCCCCTCAGCATCATGATCAGTACACTTTTGCCTGCAGCACTTTTTCCGATAAGTCCAAGTGTCTTACCGGTCTGTATTGTGGCGCTCACATTATTTAAAACCGTGATATTCCCGAATTTCTTTGAAACATTCTCAATAATAATGAAGTCGACCGACTTTTTAACCATAAGTGCGAAATGTACCATCCATATAAAAACACACTCAAACTTTTAAACATATGATAAAAAAGTCCAGATGATTTTATAGACTTTGATCTAAGACTGAGACTGAGACGGAAATCGTAATTGAATCAATTAGTTTATTAATATGGATGATTGATACATCCATATGCAGACACAGAATCGCAAAAGGGCGGGTGGACCAATCCCCAAATTCAGCGACTATCATATTTGGAAATCATTGGAGTGTCTTAATAGAAATAAACCGATAGGCCGTAAGAGGCTTTCGAATCTTATAGGAGTAGGTGAGGGGAGCACCAGGACGATACTTGGGATCATTCAAGACCATGACCTAGTAAATATCGACAAGAATGGTGTATCCATCAATAAGAAAGGCACCAGTTGCTATAATTCCATGTACATGGAGATTAAACATCTGGACACAGGGGAGCTCACCATCGACGAATACGACTGTGTTGTTCGAATACCGAAATTGGCTAGAAGAGTGAAATATGGGTGCGAGGAGCGAGATGCCGCGATAAAAGCAGGAGCTACCGGGGCCACCACTTTAGTTTGTAATAATGGCAAATTAATATTTCCTGGGTCTGGATACTTTGTGGACCTGGACCTTAACCAATTACTCTGGTCCAACGCAACGATCCGTAACGAGGACGTTATCATCATAGGTACGGGACAGACCCCCGAAATAGCTGAAGAAGGCGCTGTGATGGCCGCCCTTTCCCTTATGGGAGGATTACAGTTCGATAGAGAACTTAAAGACATATTGAGCCACAGGAGCACAGGGAACGAATTGATATCCTTAGCCTTCGCAATACATGACCTGGTAGGCGGACTTCCGGTCTGTGCTAAAAGCCGCGACGACCTAGGCATCAGGATAGAGAATGGGATGGTAATAGACAATGCTTATACGGGTCAAGTCCTCGAAGAAGTCATAAACGTAGGGACCACTATCCGTAAAATTGCAGTAGCTGGACCATACAAAGGTATAAAGGTAATAGTGACACCTATAGACCTGGATAATCGAGTTATAGCCGCCATTGGCGTAGTCGATATACGTTCTATGGCTGGCGTTAACAATTTGATTAGACTGAGTAGTGATGAAAATGAGTGAATGCAAAATAACCATAAATGCAGGCGCCTGTAAGAGGATAACCACCATCAACGCTGTAGGGGATGACATGGGTGTCGTCACCGTAACGCTTGAAACCGATTGTGAATACCTTCAGAAAATGGCACCACACCTAGAGCCAATAACCTCATACTTAGAGGTCGAGGCTCCTATATGCACAACAGTTACATACAAACTTGCAACCGACCATCTGCCTCATGCCGCCTGCCCAGTACCTTGCGGCATCATCAAAGCGATCGAGGTCGCTGGAGACATGGGCCTTAAGAAAGATGTTTCGATGAAGATCGAGTGATTAACTGATTCCATGAAAAGAGGCATATAATGACATTATTTAGCGACGGCCCCATAAAGCCTCTGGAAATTGTAAAAGGATTAAGAGGCGTAGTACACTGTTTTTATCTTGACCGGGAAGTGGTCGAGGAACTAAAGAAAGAAGAAGCCAAAGTCAAGGCTCTCGGTGGAAGCGTCGATGTAGAGAATACCGGGTTCACAGAAGCACTTGCGAGGAAACACGTGATGTGCGTCATAAAGGACCCTAGGTTCCGGCCTCCTCCCGAAGCCACCGTAGTTTTACTAGATGGTGCGGGATCTTTAATGGGAACCGAAGTATTTCCTTTCGATATAAAAAAATATGAGGATCTTGAGGACGTCGTCTGGCTCTCTGGAAGTTTTATCATGTTCCCAAAGGTCAAATGCGTCGGGCGTCAAAGATTCATCCTTCCCCCCGTCTCATTCCCTGAGCTTAAAGAGGAACATGGATGCACCTCTGTAGTCTCTTGTAGTCCAGCGCCGACCTCAGACCTTATAATAAAGAATTATTACGAATATGAGGACGATCCCCGTCTGGCTTCCATAGTGGTGGCGTTCAACGACTTCAATCAAGAGTGAAGTTTCCGCGCATGTCTTCGACCTTACGTGAAAGGTTGACCACATCCGTTACGGACGTCACATGACTTGTTAATAGACCGGATACGGTCTTGTTAAGCAGTCCTAGTTTTACATCCAACGCATTAGCGACGCTCTTGTCTATCTTGACTTTGAAGGAATTGATTCTCCAAACATCGAGGTCGATCCCTATGTCAGCTATTGTACCTATAGGTACAAGATCTATAGTTACGACTTTTTTACCGATGATGTCCCCTGCCTTCTCTATATTGTTATCGTCATCCACCAAAGCTTTCTGAAGCTGCTCGCGTATCTCTGGTATGATGATCACGTCATTTATCTCATAGGTTCCCGTGTTAAGCGAGAATTGAGGTTTCTTAAAAGCCGATGACCCTAAGACGTCGCCAAGACCTTTGACCCCCCGGACGGCAAGAGAACGTACTAACCAAGAGCCTGGATTATAATTGACATCCGTGACATTACCGATATCGTACGCATCACTGCTGATTATCTGTTTATCTTTTAGGGAATTGTACATTTTCATGGTCATATGGACCAGATGTACCACTATGTAGAAAAAACCGCCGTTCTTATCTCTATGAAAAAAAAGAAATTGGGGTAAATGGTTTATCCGCCGCCCGAAGGCATCATATCAGATATATCGACGTCACGCGCAACGTTTGCGGATTCCTCGACAGACCTGATCCTGCCTTCGAACTTCTTCTCGCGCTCCTTGTAGGTGATAGGGCTGTACTCCGACTCGAACGCCGGGATCAAGTAGACTTGGTCGTAGTAAAGTCCGGTAAAGTCCAGTTTTATCCAGATCTTACCGTCCCTCTCTCTGACTTCAGTTACTTTTCCGACGGTTGATGTCGGGGTGTACTTTACGATATCACCTACTTGCACGTGATCATCCCTTGATGACCGCGGTCCTCTCGCCGGCAGGGACGAATTCCCTGAGTCCGCCGCGCCCGACTTCCTTCGTTATGTTAGCGAAGTCGAACTGGAGCGACGAATCGGCGAAGGCGACACGTATGAACGGGTTAGCTGAGAAAG
>CAYJDU010000036.1:0-8884 GCA_964369035.1 uncultured Methanomassiliicoccales archaeon
TTGGCATCTCCAGTTCCGGGCTTTTTTTCAGGTGTTACCAAGTATATGTCTCCAACTGAATTACTAAGTTGTATTATTTAAACATAGTCTATTTAAACTTAATATTTACAAAACTGGCTTTCTATTGGTAGGTGATAAAAATTGAAAGTGGTTTATCAGTTTGATCGGTATTAAAGATTAGAGTTCAATCTTCTTCCGTTGGGATCATATCTTTCGCTTTCTTTATTGAATTGGTGATCAATATAGCGAATACTACTGCGATGATCGTCACAACGATGGCGTACACGAAGTTAGCCAACAGACCGTCACCAGAATCGAAAAATTTGCTTATCAGACCTTTGATCGCTTCGTTCCAAGCGAGTGCCGCAATAAGCCCGAATGCGGCAGTAATCAAAGCTGCAAAGGTTTCAAGGATCTGGATCTTAAACTCATTTTTTTGTTTACTTGTTTTAGATACTTTTTTATTATCTGTCATGGAAAAACTCCTTTGGATCTAGATTGGATCCAATACTGTATCGAATTCGAATATATTATAATGTTTTTCTTGACGCTGGCTCTTATCTGATGAGACAAAAATACAATTTTTATCTATTATGAGACACCTGTAGGAGTATAGTTTCGTGCCAGGATCCCGTTCGGTACAGAATATATTTTCTTGAATCCTATCGAATCTTAGAATATAGTCCGAAAAAAATCGAAGTGCGGGGGAAGGGATTCGAACCCCTGAAACCCTAAAGTCTAGGATCTTAAGTCCTATGCCGTTGGCCGCTTGGCTACCCCCGCTCAAGGGAATATTTACTCACCATTGATTAAACTATCTAATGATTTTGTGAAAACATATATTCTATAAGGGGTATACACAACAATAATGTCCTATAAGATTCCGAATGAGGACAATGTGGCGGATGCATTACTGATAGTGATGCATAAGAATCCGCAGGTCAGATCCCAACGAGAACTTATCGCACTTGTGAAAAAACAATTGTCTTCCATAGACCCAGAATATAGCGTCAGTGGCGAACGGCTACGTAGAATCGGCATCAACAAAGGTATCATGGGAGTAAATATAGAATATAATTCTACAAAGAATCCAAAACAGCCGAAGGTCTGTCCAGTGTGTAAGAATACAATGGTACCGGTCAGAAACAGGACCCTGGACGGGGGAATAATAGAAGTGAGGAGGAAATGCTCGATATGTCTTTTCACCACCGGGCCGAATCCTACAGTACCAGGCAGATATTATTTTACTAAAAGAAGGTGAAACTGTGGAATATTCAGAAAGAAAGGAGATGCTGATGAAAGCGTCCGATAAACTGAAGGACGCTTACAGACTCATCGAAGATGCGTTGCATATGTCCGAAATGAATCGCCGCGGAGAAGATGTCCTGAGAATGATCGATAATTACGTCTCCAGCGACGAAGATCCGTGTAGCATACCCAATATCCTAAAGAGCCTAGATGGTGTCGATGACCAGCCATGTTGGACACGTCCCTTCGCATCCGTTAAGCAGTTTAACAGGAAAGATATATGATTATTGCCAACTATCACGCGGAAGGACACTTATGAAATTTTGGGAATTCACAAAGGTCAAGGGTACGAAAATCAAGATCAACCATTGGCTATCAGATACTATGGGGCTTATGGATGACGGGTGCGTTTACAGCACTCTGTTCAAATATACTGCCGAAGGGCCCAAGGATTGCGAGATCATATTATCTATGTTCCCTCAGGAGAACTATCGCACACTTACGCATATAACATTCTATATGAAAGATGTGCCAGGTTCCAGCGCCCAAGCATCGACGTTCCTTGCCGATAGGGAGATAAATATTCTGAACTCGATCTCCCTGAACGGTATCTCTGACACGGTGATTATATGGAAGCTTATGGCAGATCTTAGTTTTGCAGGAGAAGCAGATCTACTCATAGAAAACTTGGAACAAAGAAAGAGTGCGGGCGATCCGTCAGTGTCCCTTATCGATCATATATCTACGAAACCCGCTGAGATAGGACGGATGTTCCGTTCCGACCTCGAAACCCATAATAAAGAAGAGATCCGTCGTGCAGAACCTTGTACATTTAAAGGTGGAACTTTTGACGTAGCGCCAGAGTACGAAGATATATTGAAAGATATAGATGGACGAGATGTTATGATAGTGGCCGATGCCGACTCCTGGATCATGTCAATCACATTCTTTAAACCGAATACACAGTTGATAAATCTGGTATTCGAGATTCCGGATAATCCGGGGTCATTACAACAGACCTTCGACCTGCTCGCCAGAAGGAATATTAACCTTATATCGGTTTTCAGCAAGGTGAAGATATGCTATCAGAGAATGATCCTAGAAGTTGTCGCCGACATAGGTCATATCAGCACGTCGGCAGAGGAATTCCGCGAAACACTTCCCAAAGAACTGGAAGGGCTTAATGGCATATTCTCACTCAAAGAACTAAGAGAACTCAGTTGATATGAATTTTGAAGACGTTCTGGAGACAGAAGCCGAAATTAGAGATGCACTTAAGGGCAGTCATGCTGAACTCATCGAACGCGCCGAACATCTGGCACGTAACATTCCCGAAGATTCTGTCCTTAAATGTAAAGGAACTGAATACGGACTGCCGACGATTCATTCCTGGACCGGACGAACATCAATGAGGCCCTCTGAAGTGTCTGATATTTTTTCTAACGGGCAGTTTGTAGGAATAGATGGGGCCCTCCAGATAGGAACGGAATCGTCCATGGCTTTCGATGTGATATCCTCAATCACTGACATCCAGATCGTCTCGGATTCCTGGATTGATAGATTTGGTACAGCCTTGGTAGATGGCACTGTTCCAGGAATGGCTTTATTCATCGGTGAACCCGACGAAAGCTCCCTGAGTGAAATAAAAGAATGTGCCAGTAAAGGTCTAATAATAATCCTCTCAGGAGGTTATGTCGATCTAGAAGTAGGTCTTGAGGCCCTCAGATTGAAGGGGATCCAAGCTCTGGAATTGAACGGTATAGCTACCCGTATAGCATTGCGTCACGGGAATATAAAACCAGGAAATAAACTTTCCTTGGCAAAATATCTTAAAAAGAAACCTAAGATTATCACTATACATACAGGGCAACTTACGGTGCTGGATGTTGCGACGATATTTTCAGCGGCTGCGGTAGGTGCCTATACCGTCTCTAATTCTATATTCCCGGCAATCCCAAGATTCTCAGAGAACGCTTCAACGAATATGTCCTCTATTGCTATAGCCGAACGAGGGATGACGTTCAAAAAAGACGTTGGCATACGTTCCGGATCGGTATTTGAGAACGAATATATCCGTAAAGCTGACACGTTCCTAGAATTCGGAGGTTCCGAAGATACAGAGTCGTATGAAATCGTCAGGGCTTCCAAAGATGTAGAAGATGGACGGACCTTCGTTGAAGGAAAGGACCTGCCTGATTTAGGGCGAGGGAACTATCCTCTTTCAATTAAAGTGAAGGTTTCCGGGTCTGTGGAGCCTTTCATGGAACAGGCCATTGAAAGAAGGATCCACTTCGCACTAAGTGGCATCGAGGGTGTCAGACATAGTGGCCAGAGGGACACTAGTTGGATACGTGTAAGCAACAAGGCCGCGGAAAATGGGATAACATTCGAAGATCTGGGAAACATTGTGATAACAGATATTAAGGATAACTTCGGCACAGTGATAGATTCAGCAGATATCTCTTTCTCTACAGTACAGTCATCTGTATTGTCCGGACTGGTGGAAGCCAGGCGTCATTACGGCATGAGAGATTCAAAACTCGTTGATATAACAGATGATAGCGTAGACACATTTTTCACATGCACGATATGTCAAACCTATGCCCCGGGACACATATGCATAATTACTCCCGAACGTCCCAGCGTCTGTGGTTCGGTCACATGGTTAGATGCAAAGGTAGGAAGTGAGATCCACCCCCGAGGGCACCAGCGACCTTTTTTCAAGGGTGAATCGGTCGATGCCGATAAGGGAGAGTGGAGCGGGGTCAACGATATCGTAAAAAAGACCTCCATGGGTTCGATACAGAGAGCCTGCATACACAGTGTGACCGACTCGCCTATGACCACTTGCAGTTGCATGGAAGTCGCTGTCGCTATATCGAAGGATGGTCATTCCATATTGCTTATAGACCGCTCTGACACAGGTCTTAATCCTTCAGGGTATTCTTTCTCAGACATATCTGCCATGGTGGGAAGTGGGCGTCAACAACCCGGATACATGGGAATCGGGAAACATTACATCCTATCCCGTGGCTTCCTGAAGGGTGATGGGGGACTTCGTAGAGTATCCTGGATTAGTTCCCGTCTGAAATCTGCTCTCGGTGAATCTCTAAAGAAAGCGTGTTCTGATACGGGCGAGTATAATCTTTACAATAAGATAGCTGACGAGAACGTTGTCTTGGATGATGTATCACTTGAACGTTGGATTTTCGAAAATGAACATCCTTCGGCGGGGATGAACAAGCTCAGATAATAAGTGCCAGTAGTTCGTTTATAGACTTACCGAACATCGTATTTTCAGGCACATCCAACTCTTCAGAGCCCATAGCGGAGTCCACAATGAACTGTTCGTGAGGAAAAGCGATGACCTCTACGAACCCTGCTTCTGTAGCCACATCAGATAACTTCTCTGGGATCTCAGAATTAACGTTATTGATTATCAATATCTTCCTATCGATCTCGATACCAACGTCTTCAGCTAGATTGAAAAGTCTCCCTGCGGTCCTTACGCCTGTTATGGTCGGATCGGAAACAAAAAGGAAAACATCCGCACGAGGGAGGACCTTACGGGACATATGTTCCATGCCGGCCTCATTGTCCACCACCGTATAATCATAATTAGGAATGAGTTTAACAAAACAGTCTCTTAATGCTGTATTAATGAAACAGTAACAGCCTTCACCTTCTGGCCTCCCCATGACCAAAAGATCTATGGATTCCGTCTCTGACATAGCCCTCTGGACCTGATCGTTAACATATTGTTGTTTACTCAGACCTTCGGGGACCTTACTGGGATCCTCGAGTATCTCATCTCTTAATTTTCCAATGGTTCCTTTGACCTCTATCCCTAGCTTATCACATAGGTTCGAGTTAGGATCGGCGTCTACAGCTAGGACCGACCCTTTTTTCGAAAGTCTCCTCACAAGCTGCGATGCTATCGTGCTCTTTCCCACTCCACCCTTACCGACTAAAGCTATTATAGCCATATTCAAAAAAACCTCTTCTTATTTTTTGGCACTTTTGTTATTTTATTCGGTATGTGATATGCGTTATCGAACTCTTCTTTGTATGTACCGTTGTTGAAATCTATGGCCTTTATGATCTTACGTACCTCATCGGCACGGTTACGGATGTCTTCTGAGAGTAACACGTTCCTTGCGTAGGTCATCGAGGCATTACCAAGATAATTGATCTTGTCACGGTCGACCTCCGGTAGCATACCCAATGAGATCGCGTTATCTGCGTTGATGAAGATACCGAAACTTCCTGAGAGGACTATCTTAGAGATGTTCCCGATATCGGCATCAGCTTCTTTCATAAGCGTCATTATCCCAGCATATGAAGCGGCCTTCGCTTTCATGACGGCTGCGACATCTTCTTCGGTGACATATATATCGTCTACTATTCTGTAAGCCAGACCGTTCTTTGAATCGAAAGCCTTGGCCTTTTTAGTGAATTTTCCTTCGGCATCTATGATTCCGTTAACGAACATCTGAGATACAAGGTCTATCAATCCTGACCCACATATTCCCTTGGGTACGGTTCCACCAATGACTGTATAATTTATCCGTCTGTTCCTGTAAATCACACTGTCGATCGCTCCTATGGAAGGGGTCATCCCAAAGGTGACGTTACCTCCGTCCAATGCGGGACCAGATTCTGAGGAACATACGGTAACCGAGTCTTTATTACCAAGTGCCAGTTGTACCGTGGACCCTATGTCTATAAGCAGTATCTTTTCATCAGATATATCCATTTTAGACTCTAGGATCCCTCCTATCAGGTCTCCTCCTACATCCTCGGATACCTCTTTCACACAGTATGTCGGAGCATCCTTGGCCATATCGATCCCCAGTTCAGAACCTCCGAGACAGAACGGCCCACCGGTCATACTACACACTTCGGTCAAGGATTCCATAAGGTACGGTTTCCCCGATATGACCGCCGCCTTCACGTCATTGGGATCCGATACAAATGTGAACATCATATCATTAATTTTGTTTATCGCAGCCTTTCTGAGAACTTCCCCTCCCATCTTATCGGCATACGACCTGCGGGATCCTAGGTCATCACCAGCGAAGGACTGGGGATTATCTCCTACCGTTGAATAAAGTTCATAACCTGTCTTTAGATCCAGAATGCTCACTGCTATGGCAGCCGTACCAAGGTCCACAGCCAGTCCCAGCTGCACCTTTCCCCGTGCCTTCACTATCGGAAGGATCGCACCATCGTAAATCTTCCTACGGTCCTCACCTGCAACTATGCGTCCGTGCTCGTCGTAGGGAACGAAGATATCTATGTCACGGGTAACGAAATGCTGACATGCCAATACACGTTCCATACCGTTGGGGTCGGGCTCGCTACCGTCCACGGGAGTTTCAACGATGTATACTCCACAACGTCCACAACGTCCTTTGCCACCACAAGGTAACTTTATCTCAATTCCTGCTGCATCGGATGCATCTGTTATTTTCTGTGTGTCATCCACTTCTACAATTTTCCCGCTGGGAAAAAAACGGACTGCCCTCTGAACCATAAAGGAATATTACAATATTCATATTAATTAGACCCGTGCCATAATCAATAATAATCCGAGTTCCTATGCATGAAATATGAGAATAGGAGGATTCGTCAAAACAACGCTCTCTGACTGGGATGGTAAGGTCGCATGTATGGCCTTCATACCGGGTTGTAACTTTTCCTGTCCTTTCTGTCATAACCCCGATATGGTTCATGACAATGAGGGACAAGTGAATGAAAACGATGTCTTAAATTACATAAAAGATAACAACGATTTTCTGGACGGTATCGTGATATCCGGTGGCGAACCCACTTTGAACAAGGACCTTTATATTTTTCTCAAGAAGATAAAAGAACTCGGCGTGGCCGTGAAGATCGATACCAACGGAAGCTGCCCCTATGTCCTAGACGATCTCATCGGAGCAAAACTTGTAGATTACGTCGCAATGGATGTAAAGGCTCCTTTGACCTCTGAAAAATATACTGTGGCCACAGGAGGATACGGAGATGTTGCTGAGATCAAAGAAAGCATACGCGTGATAATGGAATCCGGAGTTGACTACGAGTTTAGAACCACAGTGTTCCCTGAGGCTGTATCGACAGATGACGTGGTCGAAATAGCCAGATTCCTAAAGGGTGCGAAACGTTACTGTATACAGCAGTTCCGCCCCAATGTCACCATGGACCCTGGGGCGGGAAAGGTCAAACCGTATTCCCAGAAACAGCTAAGGGAAATGCATGATGCCGTGAAACCTTTTGTGAAAAAGGTCGTCATGCGCGGCCTATAATCACCTCATAAATTTTTTCATGACATCCTTTGAGCCTGGTCGCATATCTTCCGTCCCGCTATTGATGTTCAAAGAGGGTGCTTCTGCAAACTCTTTGAACAGCTCGATAGCGTCATTGTCCTTAGAGAATATCGAAGCGGAAAGTCCACATTCTGTGTCCACGAGTTCTTCCATCGCCGCTTCGAGATCCGGAACGGATATTATGGTCAGGATCGGGAGTCCGGTGTCGTAACTGCCTAGTTCACAATCGTCAATCATCCCAACGACTATCGCAGGTTCAACATAACTCCCGTTCTCTAGATCCGGGCCTTTGATCCTTTTACCGCCATATATGACGTTCTCATAAGATTCTTCGATATAATTTTCAAATCTAACTAGATCGTCCTCGGACATCAATGGTCCCGAATTCACTTTACTGTCAGAGGGATCCCCGACAACGATGGATTTGGCAGCCTCGTTGATGGCTGAGATCAATTTCCCTTTCTCAGCGTCGGTGACGATAACTTTTGAACATGAATGTAATCTCTGTCCAGCACTTCTGAATGCGGATTCGATTATGCTGTCGGCTACGACCTTGAGATTTCCAGGCTTGTATACCACGATAGGATTCATGCCTTTGATCTCGTTGACGAATTTTAGCTCATCGTCCACGGGAAGGAACATTAGATCCTCCATCCTATCTCCGCCTCCAGAAGCTATCAATCCACGTACAGTAGGGTCGTCGGTCATCTCCCTATCGGTTTTTGATTCACTTGATATCACGATATTGAAAACTCCATCGGGGATTCCGACGGTTTGAAGGATATCATTGAACAAGAACATGGGCATAGGACATCTCGTAGAAGGCAACGATACGACGGTATTGCCGGTTATCATAGCGATAGATGCAAAGCCTGCTGGAGATGCCAACGAGGAGTTATGTTCAGAAAGTACACCCCATACCCCTCTGGACTCGGCTCCTTCTCCGATGATACATGCCTCTTCGATCATCTCGGCTAATCGGTCGGCCTCTATAAGGCAGTCTTTCATGACCATACCTGTACTGATCATGACACATGCGGCAAACTTGTACTTCTGATTCTTGACCTTTTCTAACACTTCCCGGAATATCTCCGAGCGTTCGGCCTGGGTTTTGGACGACCATGATGCGAATGCATTTTCTGCAGCTTTCACAGCAATCGCGATGGTCCCTTCCTCGGGTATCTGGAATTTACCGAATATGATCGAACTATCGATAGGGCTCATAAGTCCGTAGTCCTTACCGGATGCTATCTTCAATCCACCGACGAAACTAGGATACCCTTTCTTTTCTGTTGAAAGTAGAATAT
>CAYJDU010000037.1:0-8879 GCA_964369035.1 uncultured Methanomassiliicoccales archaeon
TGTATGGATCTGGAAATCAGCCTATAATCGTGCTCAGAGAAGGCACAGAGAGAAGCAAGGATAAAGAAGCACAATTTAACAACATCGGCGCAGCTAAAGCAGTTGCAGATGCTGTAAGGTCTACCCTTGGACCCAAAGGAATGGATAAGATGTTGGTCAACACGATCGGTGATGTCATCATTACTAACGATGGAGTGACCATTCTTAAAGAGGTCGATGTACAACACCCCGCAGCCAAGATGGTCGTGGAAGTCGCAAAGACCCAGGATTCTGAATGTGGGGACGGTACCACAACAGCTGTTGTGATCGCCGGAGAACTTTTGAAACAGGCAGAGGAGCTCATCGATGCTAACGTCCACTCAACAATAATCACCAATGGATTCAGATTGGCCGCTGAGAAGGCCGCTGAGATTCTAGATGAGATATCTGTTCCAGTAAAAGACGACAAACTTCTTGAGAAGGTCGCAATGACCGCGCTCACCGGTAAATCTGTCGGGGATCAAGAAGAGAAACTTGCTGAACTCGTCGTAAAAGTCTGCAGGGCCGTTGAAGAAGATGGAAAGGTCGACACTGACGATATCCGCATCCAGAGAAAGGTCGGAGAAAACATTGGAAAATCCAGCATGATAAAGGGAATAGTCATCGATAAAGAACGTGTACACCCCCGCATGCCAAAAATGGTCAAAAACGCAAAAATTGCATTGTTCTCTTCAGCCATCGAGGTCAAGAAGACCGAGTTCGATGCTCAGATACAGATCTCAGACCCATCTATGATGAACGCATTCATCGAGGAAGAGGAAAACAGCCTCAAATTGATGGTTGATAACATTAAGAAGTCAGGGGCAAACGTCGTGTTCTCCCAGAAGGGAATCGACGATCTCGCTCAGCATTATCTTTCCAAAGCGGGTATCTTTGCCTGCAGAAGGCTCAAGCAGAGCGACCTAGAGGCTATCGCTAAGGCAACAGGCGGCAACATTGTTGGCAATATCAACGAGATAGCAGCTACCGACCTTGGAACCGCTGGAGCTGTCGAGGAGAGGCAGATCATAGATGATGGAATGGTATTCATCACCGAATGCAAGAATCCTAAGGCGGTCACACTCTTTGCACGCGGAGGCACAGAGCACGTAGTAGAAGAGGTCGAGAGATCGATCAACGATGCAATACGCGTTGTTGGAGTAGCCATCGAGGATGGTAAGGTCGTAGCAGGAGCTGGAGCCCCGGAGATCGAAGTCGGTATCCGTCTAGCATCCTATGCATCTAGCATTGGCGGCAGGGAACAACTCGCAATCGAGAAGTTCGCCAAGGCCATGGAGATCATTCCGTGGACCCTCGCTGAGAATGCAGGTATCGATCCTATCAACACGATCATCAAGCTGAAAAAGGCTCACAAGGACCACAAGGACGGTGCCCTTTACGGTATCGATCTTACCACTGGAGAAGCTGCTGACATGCTCAAATTGAATGTCGTCGAGCCCCTCAGGGTAAAGAGACAGGCTATAAGCTCTGCCTATGAGGTCGCTAACATGATCCTCAGGATCGATGACGTCATCACCGCTCGCAGGTCCAGCCCACCACAGGGTGCACCCGGCGGTTACCCTCCAGGAATGATGTAAAACCATTAAAGAGGGGGCACAGCCCCCTCAATTTTCTTTTAATAACATAATTTTTAACGTTTTCCTCTATTTAAGATCCGAATGTTCTAAATTCTTAATTTGCGTGATTCTAGAACATTAAAATTTTATCTCGATTTATTTCGATATGTCATCATGATTGCATAGTCATTATCTATCCTGTTTCTTGTCATTTATTAGAACATAGAGGGCAAATATCTCTGTCTGACGTTTGTCTGAAATTATTAAATATCTGTCAGATGGATACGATAAGTGATGGGATCATATGCGCGCTGCACTTTATACGAGAGTATCGACTGAGGATCAGGCACGAGAAGGTTATTCCTTAGATGCCCAATCTAGACGTCTCGAGGCATATTGTCAGGTCCGAGGTTGGAAGATCGGAGGGATGTACCGGGACGAAGGGTGTTCTGGACGGAATACTGATAGGCCAGAATATCAGAGGATGTTCGAAGAATCAGATGACTGGGACATTCTGGTAGTTTTAAAAATAGACCGTATCCATCGCAACAGTGTAAATTTTACACTGATGATGAACGACCTCCGTAATAACGGTAAAGAGTTCAACTCGATGCAGGAGAAATTTGACACCACCACGGCAATGGGCAGATTCGTCATGGATATCATGCAGAGAATCGCACAACTTGAGAGCGAGCAGATTGGTGAACGTGTGAAGGTCGGGATGACCCAGAAGGCCCATTTTGGCACGGGGCCTATGGGTTCCGGTCATCCATATGGATATGTTTATTCTAAAGGAGGCCTTCAGGTCGTAGAGGACGAAGCGTACACCGTAAGTGCCATTTATCGTCTTTACAACGAAGGGTGTTCCATGGAAGACATAGCCAACTCCCTAAATGGGTCACATATACCTGCAAAGAAAGGGGGTAAGTGGAATAGACAATCTATCTGTAACATACTTCACAACCCAATATATCTGGGTTATATCGAATGGAACGGAATAATAAGAAAATGCGAACATCATGCCATAATAGAAAAAGAATCCTATGAGGCAGTGAACGGACCATTAGATGTCTGAAAATGAGAATTTAAGAGCGGCGATATACGTTCGGGTCTCAACGGACGAGCAGGCGCAAGAAGGTTATTCCCTTAATGCTCAAAAGGAGATCTTAACGAACTATTGTATATCCCAGGCTTGGAGCATATCTAAGATCTACAATGACGATGGTTATTCAGGCAGGAACGTAAAGCGTCCGGCATATACCCAGATGATCAAAGAATCTGACACTTGGGATGTTATACTCGTTGTTAAGATGGACCGTATCCACAGGAACAGTCGTAACTTCATGGAGATGATGGAAGAATTAGACAGTAATGGAAAAATGTTCGTTTCCTCCTCTGAAGCTCTTGACACCACCAATGCCCTGGGACGTTTTGTAGTCGATATGATACAACGTATCGCACAACTTGAGAGTGAACAGATCGGAGAACGTACATACATGGGTATGAGGGAAAAGGCCGAGAACCTAGAGAACGATAACTCGAACAAGAAGACCATGGGTTTCAATCCGCCTTTCGGATACAACCTTGATAATGGAAATTTGGAGGTCATAAGCAGCGAGCTGGACATAGTGGAGAATATATTTTTCCAATATTATGACGGAAGGACCATTGATGAAATCTGTAAGAATCTTAATGATGAGGAAAAACTTACCCGTAAAGGAAATATCTGGAATGTTTACAACTTACGTAACATACTCCATAATCCGATATATGCGGGATATATGAGGTGGGAAGACATCCTTATACGTCACGATGCACACACGGCAGTATCCCCTGAGCTGTATAACAAGGTCCAGGAATTGATGGCATCGAAGGTCCGAGACCCTTCAAAAAAAGGCGTCAATCTAGTTCCGATTATCGGTGGAATCAATTAAACAGTGATAAGGTGCCATTTTTTTTATGCATCCAGCAGAGGACTTATTTTTATTATCAGTATATAAACTTATAATTAAGCTGGATTATTCGTCGATTATAATATATATCTGTTACGTAGCTTATTAACTGGGAGATTCTCCCGGAGGAAAAATAAATGAAAGAGAAAAATATAGACACTACGGCATTCGGGCTGTTCTTTGTAGCGTTAGTATCGCTACCAATAGCTTTGGTATGCTTTATGGGATACGCAGGGGAAACTTACGGCATGGCGCATGAAGACCTAGGCGGACTTTTGATGATATGTTCGATATTCATTCTTATCGCGGCACTTGGTGCTTATAAGGCTGGATCGAACTTTGGGTTCGCGGTCTTCGGACTAGTTGCAGCAGGTGTGTTCTTTGCGGGATGGTCCGGCGGAGGACTTTATACAAATATCGGATTGGCAGTCATCTATCTTGTTGCACTTGCATGGTCCTATCTGGCTCGCAATCCACCTGTGTTAACTACAATATTGTTAACGACCGCACTGATATTCTTGTTTGGCGGAATTGCTGCATCCTCGGCTGAGACTTATTGGGTGCTCTTACAGGGAATCGCAGCAATTGCGAACTTTGTATTGTGTCTTTACTTGGCATTCTTCCTTGTAAAGGTTGAATGCACAGGCCCTGGTTGTGGGTGCGAGGAGTAATTCTTTATTCAAAAAAATTAAACCTTTTACCCTTTTTAGGGATCCGGCGGATAAATGTTATTTTTTCTTAACTGGTTATTTTTTTAAAAAAAAGGCCTCAACATCAAAGATGAATCATCGGCCATAGTTTGTTATTAGAACATACTCAGTACCAGGTCCGAGTATGTTACGGGATCCTTCAAGGGGATCCCAGCCATAAGGCTGCCTTGACCGTACATTATCTTAACCATCTTTGCAGCCTTATCTTTGTCCGTCCTATAGACCTCTTCTAATGATCCGAATGCAGGATGCCCTGCATTAAATTCAAGGACACGGGAGGCCTTTATAGCCTCGTTATCGCCACCGGGCATATCTTTGAAGTACTTCTCCATCTCAAAGGTGATGTTGCCCTGTGTGGTAAGCAGGACCGCATGGTTCTTCAGTTTACGGGAGATCCTTACCTCAGTGACATCGTCCCCGAGGGTTTCCTTGGCGAAATCAAGGAGGTCCTTGTATCTATCATTCTTTTCTTCCGCTTCCTTCTTTTCTTCCTCGGACTCTAATCCCAGGTCCTCGGTGGAGACGTTACAGAATTGTTTCCCGTCATATTCGTTCAAGATATTCACAAGGAACGAATCCACGTCGTCGGTCATACAGAGCACATCGTAACCTTTATCCATCACAGGTTCTACCTGGGGCAGACTCTTGGCACGTTCTACTGTATCGGATATGACGAAATAGATCTTCTCCTGGCCTTCTGGCATGTTCTTTACATAATCGGAAATACTTATGAGTCCTTCTTTAGCGGACTCGAACATGATAAGGTCCTTAAGGACGTCCTTGTCGGCACCGTAGTTATCGACAATGCCGTATTTCAGTTGCTGTCCAAAGCTGAGATAGAACTCCTTGTAAACTTCCGGCTCATCGGCCATTATATGTTCGAGCTCGGTCTTAATCTTCTTGGTAAGATTGGATCCGACCATCTTAAGCTGACGGTCGTGTTGTAAGACTTCCCGTGAGATATTAAGTGAGAAGTCTGGTGAATCGACCACTCCGCGTACGAAACGGAAGTAATACGGAAGTAGGTCCGCACACTTATCCATGATCATAACTCCCGAAGAGTACAACTGTAGCCCGGGCTGGAATTCTCGTGTGTAGAAGTCATAAGGCGCCTTCTTAGGAATAAATAATAGGGCTTTGTAACTAGTGCGTCCTTCAGCGTTCACACGTACGACGGAGATCGGGTCGTCGAAATCATGGAATTTCTGTTTATAGAAATCGATACACTGTTCGTCGGTGACTTCTTCCTTATTCTTCTGCCATATGGGTATCATACTGTTGATGATTTGGTCCTCGATGGATGTGACCCGTTCTCTTTTTGGGGTGCCGTCATCTTCCTTTTCGTTAGTGTCTATCCATTCGCTCACTTCCACATCCATATGGATCGGCCAGCGTACGTAATCGGAATATTTTTTTATCAGTTCTTTAAGGCGTGAAGGGTCCAGGAACTCTTCATATTCCTCATCTTCCACGTCTTCCTTGATGTGCATCACTACGTCTGTGCCGAAGGAGTCTTTTTCGCCTTTCTTTATAGTGTAACCATCGGAGCCATTGCTCTCCCAGATGGAAGCTTCCTCGCTTCCGTATGCTTTCGATAAGACCGTGACCTTATCCGAGGTCATGAACGCAGAGTAAAATCCTACTCCGAACTGTCCGATCACATCGCTGTCCGCCCCTTCTTCAAGTTTAGATTTAAATTCCGAAGAGTCGCTGTATGCAATCATGCCAAGATTCTTCTCCATTTCTTTGGCTGTCATACCTACCCCGTTATCGGAAACGGTGATAGTGCGTGCATTCTCGTCTACGGATATATCGATGCGGAAATCATCTTTCGATAATCCTATTGACGAATCGGTCATGACATGATAGTTCATTTTATCCAACGCATCGGAGGCGTTGGAGACTATTTCTCTTAAAAAGATCTCCTTATGAGTGTATATGGAGTTGATCATCAGGTCCATAAGACGTTTGGTTTCTGCCTTGAATTGTTTCTTTGCCATATGTATCCTCTTTGATATTAAATTGATAATTTAGTGTTTGCACTTCTATATAAACCTTTTTTATATTTTTACATAATTTCTGAAGCTAATATTACAATCGGTTTTGTTTTTAGATGTTTTATCTTATAGAAATAATATTTTAGTTATTTTTTTGGTTGAATCTCCAACATTGTTTTATTAATAATGTACACATCACATAGTATAGCAACAGAGCCGGCAACTCTGCGATATGAAAATACTGTATTTGTCGGTACTGGGATATTGTGATCATTATGAAGATAAAGTTCGAAGGCGGTAAGATTTCGGGAAGGATAGCTCCGCCTCCTTCTAAAAGCCATACTCATCGCGCATTCTTCCTTTCTGCCATGGCCAAAGGCCGCAGTACTGTGAAGGGTGCATTGATCAGTGATGATACGGAATCCACGTTGGAAGCATGTGAATCGATCGGTGCATCGGTTATACACGATGTAGACAGCGTAGTGATAGATGGAGGAAGGTTACACGCTCCCGTTAAGGAGATAGATGCAAGGAACTCCGGGACAACGATGAGGACCTTCGCGGGAATATGTTCTCTATTTTCTGAAGAATGTTGTATTACGGGAGATGAGACCCTTCTATTGAGGCCTATGGGGCCTCTTCTAGATGCGTTAGAACAGATGAGTGTGGAATGCAGCTCCAATGAAGGTCACCCTCCAGTTAGGATCAGAGGCCCCAATCTAGGGGGTAAGATCTCTGTTGACGGTAGTAAAAGTTCACAGTATGTCACATCGATAATTATGTGCGCACCTCTAATTCAGAACGATACTTTTCTCACCGTAACGGGAAAAATGATCTCTGAACCATACATCGACATAACCATAGATATGATGAGGCAGTTCGGAGCCCAGGTAGAGAAGATATCCAACACGTTCAAGGTAACCGGTGGTACTGGATATACGCCTTGTGATTACATAGTGCCAGGAGATCCTTCGTCCGCTGCTTTCGGTCTTGTCGCCGGAGCTCTCGGAGGTCGGGTAATCGTATCCGGAATAGATCCTGAAGAGAAAGGTGATGCAGGTATCGTTACCATACTCGAAAAAGCAGGGGCCAAAGTGACAAAGAATGACGACTGTGTGATAGTCGAGGGCACGGGAAAAATAAAACCTATGGACATAGATGTGGGCAACGTTCCGGATCTGTTCCCGATACTTGCTGTTCTCCTCAGCACCGCTGACGGCGATAGCAGACTTTATGGCGCACCGCAATTGAAATTCAAGGAAAGTGATCGTATAATATCCACTGTCGATATGCTCAACGCCATAGGTGCCGACGCCACTGCGACCGATGATGGCTGTACTATAAGAGGAAAGAAAAAACTCCTCGGAGGAGTCATTGATGCAAAAGATGACCACAGGATACTGATGGCTGCTGGCGTTGCTTCACTCGTATGTGAAGGCCCGGTCATTTTTGAAGGTGAAAGATGTTTTACCATATCGTATCCATCATTCCTTACGGATATGGAGCGTATCGGCTTAAGGATCAAAACATCTGATAAAGCGGATATATGACCATATAATTTAATATCGTACTGCGAGATGACTAATCAATGAAGCCAGAATTAAAAAGTAAAATGTTCGCATGGACTGTTGCTCTACTCATGATTGGAGCGATTTTCGTCTCTGTAGTTGCGTTTATCTATAATTGATTAATGTATCTATATTAATCAATGTAGTTAAGCATACAGGTTAATTAATTTTACACAGTCGTTTTACAATAATACAACGAAGTATCTAAGATTAAAACCCAGATCATGAACAAGATAACGAAGATGGGTTCTACCAATGCTATGTGTGTAAAGACTATCAAAATTACGCTTGTAACAACAACACCTGTAGAAATTAGGCTTAACAAATGATCTTTCTGTGATATAGCGTACATAGCATAAATGATCACGCTGATCCCAGTCAGTGTGAAGAATAAGATCGTAAAGAATCCGTGCATGGAATAATCCATTGTGAAGACACCGACGCCTGCTAGTGAAAATCCTGCAACTTGAAAAATATAGTAGACGACACGAGGCAGAAGTGATTTTGTTTTACGTACCATCATTGCCCCGTAAATGATCAAACATATACCCGCTTCAACACAACCGATCAAAAATAGGTATTTTGCAGAAGAATCGGAGATCCCAAGCTCGCTCATGGTGTTTACGCCAAAAACCCACGTTCCATCAATGAGAACTGCAGCGATCCAACAAATAGCAAAAACTACGATGCCTACGAACAATACGTACGTGGAACGTTTGATCCCGGTCAGGTTCATAAACCTTTATTGTCTTTTTAAGATTTAAAATGTTACTTTTTGATTTCATTTAATTAATATATGTTATAACTTAACTGATTAATTTATTTACGCACATCTAATATATTGATTATTTATTGATATTTGACGCATTTTTAAATATTTTTCAAATGATCTAAAGATTGTATATATCGAGTAAGAATTTATCATTCAACGAAAATAATATTGTATTTCTTGGCATTTTTTTAAAGTTTCATTTTTTCATCGCTTAGTCTAGCCTTTTCGACTTCAAAATGGTAAAGTTAAGTTGACATTCGGGGAACCGTCGTGGACAAGAAAGAA
>CAYJDU010000038.1:0-8812 GCA_964369035.1 uncultured Methanomassiliicoccales archaeon
AAATTGATCAGTATGATAGACGCAGAGAACATTGACTCGGTAGAGAAGACGAGCGATCATATCGAAGAAAGAAAATCTCAGATAAGATCTATATACGATACGTCCAAAAAAAAGAAAAAAACATTCTTGGTCATATTCATCTTTATCCTCTTGGCCACTACGATCATATCACTTAGTTTGGGATCTGTTAGTGTACCTATTGCAGATGTACTAGCAATTTTGTTTAACCAGATAATTCCTAATACTTTTGAAATATCAAAATCTTATTTTTCCAATATAATAGTTAACGGTCGCGAACCTCGTATCCTCTTGTGCATATTCACTGGAATAGCACTCGGTGCATCAGGCACTGTAATGCAAAGCCTTCTCAGAAATCCTCTTGTAAGTCCTTTTACTTTAGGTGTATCTTCTGCTGCCGCATTTGGTGCCTCCATGGCAATAGCATTTGGTGCAACGATATTTGGATCTGCTTATTATGGCGTTATAGAATTCATCGGCATATCATTCTCCTCGAAAACACTAATTACAATACTGTTCGCATTCATATTCGGTACTATAAGTATGATACTTGTTCTTGTAATAGCGAAGAACAACATATCCTCTAAATCCGTTCTCGTACTTTCCGGAGTAGTTGTAGGATATCTATTCCAAGCAGGAGTATCATTTGCAAAATACGTATCTGATGATACTGCTTTGCGTGAGATAGTAAATTGGCTTATGGGCGGTATGTGGGGTGCAACATGGAGCAGCATAGTATTTGTCATACCTATCGTCATCATTGGACTGATCATCTTAGAAAGACGTGCAGTAGATATGAATACAATGTCTGGAGGAGATGATATTGCAAAAAGTCTTGGAGTAGACGTTGTAAAAATCCGTAGAAATCTTTTGATCGTCTGTACACTCATTACATCTGCGTGCTTAGCATTCACAGGAGTTATTGGATTTATAGGTCTGATGGCTCCGCATATATGTAGGATAATCATTGGAAATGATGCAAGATATCTTATTCCCGCATCTGCACTTTTAGGGGCCATAATTCTTCTGATCTCTGATACAGTGAGCAGGATCATCATGAGTCCTCAAGATATTCCTGTAGGTATTATTTTGTACCTTATAGGAGGAATATTCTTCATCTGGCTTGTAACAAGAAAAAATGGAAGGTATATCTCATGAAACTCGTAGTAAAATCACTTTTTCAGGGATATGATGGAAATACGGTCATTGAAGATATAAACTTTCAAGCGAACACGGGGGAAGTTCTTTCCATACTTGGACCGAATGGTTCTGGGAAATCAACACTTATCAAAACGTTATGCAATCTCCAAAACCCTATGAAGGGAGATACCTATATCGACGATAAAAATATCAAAGATCATTCGAAAGAAGATCTTTCTAAAATCTTAGGATATGTTCCTCAATACTGTACATACACGCAATTTACTTCTGTATTAGATACTGTTCTTATGGGCAGAAGGCCATATATTCAGTGGGATTATACCGAAAAAGATCTAGACATAGCTGAACAGGTCATGATGAAAACGAATATTCTGGATATAGCATCAAGATTTGTAAATGAGATCTCGGGCGGACAACTTCAACGCGTCATCATATCAAGAGCTTTATGTCAACAACCAAAATTCTACATGTTCGATGAACCTACAAGTTCTTTAGATTTAAGACATCAGATCGAGACTATGAAGATCATGCGTAAAATAGTTCGTTCAGAGAATAGTGGAATGATCATAGCATTACACGATCTGAATTTAGCATTAAGATACTCGGACAAGATCTTAATGCTCAAAGACAAGAGAATATACGACTATGGTACACCCGACGAAATCATTACTTCTAAATCAATAAAGGATGTGTATGGTGTAGATGCAGAGATCATCAGGAATGAAAAAGGACCGTTTGTTCTATCCTATGATTCTACGTCTTGACATTTTTAAGAATTTCATTCCTTTCTATCAGTGAAACGTTTTCAACCGAATCATTAATAGTTATATTGTCCCCAGATACAATAAGGGAAATGATTTATCTTCTCAACATATCGACTATTACTGATTGAGTTCTGAGCGTGTAAAAATGAAGGATCTAAAATTGGCCATGGTTCAAATGAGATCTATCGTCGGGGATATAGATGGCAATTTCAAAAGAATGAATGGATATATCGACATTGCCATAAAAAAGAAGCCGACGTGATATGTTTCCCTGAAGCTTCACTTACTGGTTATTCAACATCTTACGTTGAATCCGATACTCTTCAATTAGATTGTTCATACATCCAGACATTAGAAAATATAGCCAGATCTAAAAATATTGCCATTATTTTTGGCTTTATCGAAAAGTCCACGCCGTCGGTTTATATGACTCAAGCAGTGTTTTGTTCCAATGGTACGATGATGTATCGCAAGACCCATTTAGGCAGCAGGGAGGAAGGACGCTTCACAAGAGGAGACGAAATTCCTATCATTAAAACTGACAAAGCTATTCTGGGCGTACATCTGTGTTGGGAAAGTCATATCCCTGATATTTCTACGGTACTAAGAAACAAGGGTGCTGAATTGATACTGGTACCTCACGCATCTAACCTCGGAGGTTCAAAAAGAAAAGAAGTGTGGATGAAATCCCTTGTCGCAAGAGCCTATGACAATAGCGTTTACGTTGCAGCTTGCAACTCGTTAGGAGATAACGGTCAAGGTTCCGTATTCGGCGGAGGGATACTAGTTCTAAATCGTAAAGGCAATGTAATAAGTGAGGATTTCGAAGGAAAGGAATCTATCGTATTCGTTGATCTAAAGGCCTATTCACATACAGACGATGAGGGAAGTCGCATGAGCGATGTAAGATATTTTAAACGGAGACGTCCAGAACTATATCGTCTGTGATAAGAATACTTAGAACTAACATAGAGATATTGTCTATCAACGGTCAAAGACCCAGCATTCGCTGTGTTCTGGTAATTCATCGTGCGATAGATCTATTTCGTTACCGACATAATCTATATTCTCAGACGGGACCATCTGAAGGAAATCATCTAACGGCAAGATTGCAATACATAGTCCGAATACACGATAATGCATAGGAACTATGACTTTCGGGTCAACTCTATTTATGAACTCTTTGACTTCAGGTAGCTCCATCGTATAGTTTGCGCCTACCGGTACGAAGAGTATGTCGACGTTACGGATCTTATTGATAACCTTATCATCCGGTATAGCTCCAAGATCCCCGCAGTGACAAATCCGTATACCATCCATCTCGAAAAGATACAACGTATTCAGACCACGTTTAGCCCCCTTTTCGTCATCGTGGAACGATGGGAAACCTTCCACCTCGAAAGGACCAGCCTTGAACTTACCTAATTTGCTTTTGAAGTCCTTGTGGTCCCCGCTGACTATTCTAGAGACATTATGATCATAATGATCGTGCGTCATCAAAACTACAGAAGCACTTGCTGGGGTCGGTGCTTTGATGCCGATGGATTTTCCATCATGAGGATCTATAACGATGGAACCTCGGCTACATCCGAACTCAAAACATGAATGACCGTGCCATCTGATGAGCATAGATGAGTCAAGGGCATCCCCTTTTTAATTATTTCCCATTTTTTAATAGCAAAGTGTTTATCATTATGATTCTGTTCCCTATTGTGAAGAAAACACTGGTCCTTGTAGTCGATAGGGACAACGATTTCGGAGTCAAGGGCGGCGTGGATACGCCTGTCATAGGCGTTGAGGAATGCTCTGTGGCAGCTACAGCCTTAGGTATAGCCGATCCAGAAGATTCAGACATCAATTCAATTTATGCTGCCATAAATATCTACAAAGAGCTATTGAACGACGGGGCTCGTGTCGAAGTAGCTTTGATATGCGGAGACCAAAAAGTAGGTTATCGTTCGGACTCGGCTATCATCGATGAGCTTGATAAGGTCGTTAAAGAAGTAAATCCTGATAGGATTATACTTGTAGGGGACGGCGCTGAGGACGAATATGTCTATCCGATCATCTCCTCAAGGATTCCAATAGATTCTGTACGAAAAGTCGTTGTTAAACAATCCCCTGGCCTTGAAGGGAACGTTTACATCATAACAAAAATGCTTGAAGATCCTATCAAAAGGAAAAGGTTCATGGCCCCATTAGGATGGATTCTTGTTCTTATCACAATGGTATATATTTTGCCGATGTTGTATTTCTACGGCTTTAATGCTTCGAACTTTTCACGTGTTTCTGGTACATTGGTGATATTGATAGTCGGATTTATGTTACTGGTCTATGGTTACAATATATTTGGGAGCATGTCCAACTGGTATCATCGTTGGTCATCAAGTTTGAGATCAGGAAGTGTGGTGATAACATTCACGTTGATATCTATCGCACTTGTAGGATCAGGTATCGTTTTGGGAATACTATCGATTCAGAACTTTTATGCCCCTTCCACCTATCAGATGATCCTTAGGTTTTGTGCCGCAGCAACGTGGCCGATATTATTCGGCATGCTCTTTTTTATGGTGGGCATTTTCATACATGAATATCTTTCCAACGGTGCAGTAAGACTTAGTTTCATAACAGGGTCGATCAACGTACTGGGTGTCGGCATGGTCATCATGGGCGTTATAGATCTGATGATGTCATACATCAGCATAGGACATCAGATTAATGGCCTTATTGCTGCCGAAATCATATTAGGTATCGCCCTTGCGGTGACGGCTAGTATGGTCAGAAGGTATTTTAAAATGCAGATATCCCGTGCCATCGTTTCAGGGGCATGAGAAATTGGACTACAGTGAATGGGAACCCGTTTATCTAGAGATAGTCAAAGACTTTGGCTTTGATGTCGACGAGGATGAGATCTCTGTTAGGATGCTTAAAGCATTGACATTGAACTCTGACCTCGTCTTTGAGGATGTGCTTGCCGACCTCATAGGAAATAGAGTGACCGTTTTTGGTGATGCCAATAGGTTAGAGGACGACATAGAAAAAATGATTCCTAAAGGTACCTTTATCTCCGCAGGGTCCGCAACGGAACGTGTGATGGATGCGGGCATAGTCCCAGATATCGTCGTTACAGATCTGGACGGAAACATAAATTGTCAGATGAAGGCAGGAAACTCAGGAGCCATCACCATCGTGCTTGCACATGGGGATAATGTCAATAATATAGCCCGATATATAACTGGATTCAAAGGACCGTTGATACTTACTACACAGGGGCGTCCGTCAGGCACTGTTGTCAACTACGGAGGATTCACCGACGGGGACCGTGCAGTATGCACTGCAAGACATTTCGGTGCAAAGGAGATAATATTAGAGGGTTTTGATTTTGACGAACCACGGTTAAGGGAAGGTGACGTACTCGAACGTTCACTGAAGAAACTAAAATGGGCGGAAAAAATCATTTTCGGGATGAATCCCTCCGACGTTAGTATAATCCGACCGTAATTTATTCCTGTGTGATTCTCGTTACTATCCTAGTAAAGATTAATAACATCAAGTTATTGTGTGTCTTGAGGGATGTGGCATCAGCATTATTTGGTTTATCTTAATTGCTTTAGCGATTTTTTACGTGCCGATCATAATTTGGGTCTGGCATTCACCCAGAGCCAAAGAGCTAGGTCTGTCCCTTCGTGGGCCTGTTGTAGTGTATAAAACACAACGTGGACAAGCCACGATGGAACGTATCGGGTCACACCATAAATTCTGCAGTATCATGGCAGTGATCTCTAACGTGATCTCTATTATGCTGATGGCGATCATGATAATCCTGATTGCCGTAGCCGTAAAAGGCATACCCAACGTATTAACTGGAACAAACAATTTTTCTATCTTTAGTACAGGGCTCAATCTCACTCATTTCATAATTTTTGGTTCTATAGCATTGATCATCGGAATGGTCATTCATGAATTTGCTCACGGCGTCCAATCAAGAGCGAACAAGATCCGTGTTGAATCATTAGGACTAATGTACGCTGTGATCCCTCTGGGAGCATTCGTAGAGATGAATCAAGAGGATTCTGAAAAGGCTTCTCTAAAAGAAAGGATGAGCATTTATTCAGCAGGCATCTCGATAAATTTCATCACTGCGATAGTGACATTCCTTGTCTTTGCTTTGTTAATGCTCGCACCTCTTGGAAATGTAGACGGTACGGGAGACGACAGTGTCGGCGTATACTTTGTTACGCCGGACTCTCTGGCATTAGATGCAGGAATTCCTGCTGGAGCGATAATAACAGAGATAGATGGCATCCCAGTTAATTTAACTAGATACGGATTAGAATTTATTTCATCCTGGGAAGATGAGGAATCTAACGGAATACATCAGGTTACTTATCTCACCGAGAACGGTTTAGAAGATACAAACTTATTGTTAGGCCTTTACGTGAATGCTGTTATTGATGGGTCACCTGCAAAATCAGGTGGACTTCCAAATGATGTAATAATCACTAAGATTGGAGAAAAAGAGATCTACGGCCTCAGATCATTTAGGGAATTTATCAATGAGTCTACACCCGGAGATGAAGTGAGTATCACTTATCTTGAATCCGACGGTATCAATGTCGGCATAACAATGCCCTTTGTCCTTACTGCAAATGGCGATGTTGGATACATCGGATTAAGTGTTAGTTACAGCGGCATGATATTCGTTACGCCAGAATATGTCATGGGGACCGCCATAGACCCGACGTATGGACAGACCACGATCACTGGCGGTATTCTCAATATGCTTAATTATCCCTTTGTATCGATGAACGGGCCTGTGCCCGAACACTGTCAATGGTGGTTCGACGCTCCAGGAGGCGAAATATTCTGGTTACTTGTGTCATTCGTCTATTGGATATTCTGGATAAACCTTCTGCTAGGGATAACGAATGCCCTTCCTGCTGTTCCCTTCGATGGGGGTTTCCTTTTTAAAGGTTGGATTACTCAATTCCTTAACAAGCTGGATTACAAGGATCAGGAAGCAAGAGACAAAATAGCAGATAATGTGACAAATGCAGTTTCAGGTTTCATGATATTCTTATTAATCTTGATTGTAGTTTCTGTGATGATATGAATGGGAGTGGAGGTGAAAAATGTACGAAGTTTTTGCGATGGAGGATGGTCGTGTTGTAAAGATCGACGAGATCCAAGAAAATGTTTGGATCAATATGGTCCGACCTTCCGAAGAAGAAATTGTGGAAGTATGCACAAAGCTCAATGTATGCAGAGAATGTATAACAGCGGCCCTGGACGATGAAGAAGGTTCCAGGATCGAGATACAAGATGATTATTCGCTTATATTGATAGATGCTCCGGCCACTGAGATAAGGAATCAACGCGATGAGTATGCTACATTCCCGCTTTCAATAACTGTCACTTCCAATGCTGTTGTCACCGTTTGTTTGAAAAATATCTTTGCCATTAATTCATTGTTAACTAGCAAGTTAAAACAGATAAAAACGATAAATGTGGAGAAACGCAATCGTTTTGCATCACAGATTCTTTTCAGGGTGGCGATACAGTATCAGCACTATCTTAAGCTTATAGAAAAAAAGCGCATGGCCATAGAAGCGTCCATAAGGAACAGGACACAGCGTAATGATCTGTTCGAACTGCATGAGTTAGAATCTAACCTTGTTTACTTTAAAACATCATTGAGCGCGAATATTTCCGTTGTCGAAAGAATTAGCAGACAATTCAAATTCGTTACAGAGCCCGAAGACCGTGATCTTATGGATGACGTTGTTATCGAAACAGATCAGGCTTTAGAGATGACCACCACATATAGTGAGATCGTAAAAGGTACTAGACAACTAGTTCAAGCGGATATCAACAACTCATTGACAGGAGTCATGAAGTTCCTCACTTCGATAACTTTAGTCATATCCATACCCACTATGATCTCAGGCATATATGGGATGAACTTCATCAATATCCCCTTAGGAGAGAATCCTTGGGGATTCTATGTGAACATCTTGTTCATGGCAGTGGTTATTTTTGTTGCGGTGAGATATCTTCGTAAACGGGAATTATGGCGTTGATGGCTTAGCTGGCGAATAAACCAAATTCACCATCTAAGCATATTTAATTACATAAGTAATGTAAATTGTAGGGTTGCTTGGATGTAACTTACGATAGTTATTTATACTGTACATCGCCTATTAAGCATTAGCACGCGTGGAGATCGTACGGGTGACTATGATATGCGTAAAGTTCCGTGGGAACACTGCATCTATCTAGCGCCCAGAGCCCCACAACATGCAGGAATGGTAGATATCGAGTAAGCCGTTACTTCCATATGCTGTGTGTGAAGACTCCGTCCAAGGATAAGGCGTGGGCGTTGAATGGTCTCAGAAGAAAAATCCTTCCGGGAACAATTCCAAGTGGGATATCAACGACCTATCGTAAGGCTTCGCGCGTGCTACTTATACACCATTTCTTCGCTCAGTCTTATTGCTCCTTAAATCAAAGACACTGACCCTTACGACGATCGGCCAACTCTCCCTTCTTTCCCATGTTCCATCCAGATATCTTAGAGAAGAATCCTGTGACCCGGGTGATTCCCTCAATGTTGATGGACCTACAATGAGGACATGCTTCCAAAAGTCCGCGGGATGTCTTCCCACAATCCAAACAGGATGTGAACTCGGGGCTGAACGCAATCTGTCCATTCTGCGTCTTCTGGAATGTGTTCTTAACAAAGGCTGCCACACTCTCGGCGGAAGGCTTGGATTCCCCAAGCCAAACGTGAGTAAGTGCGCCCGCATCGACAATAGGATGGAACATCCCCTCGATTTTAACCCTCTCTATGGGGCTGACGTCGGATGCGA
>CAYJDU010000039.1:0-8684 GCA_964369035.1 uncultured Methanomassiliicoccales archaeon
CAAGAGATATATGAAACACTACGGCATCGATATCACTGATCTAAGCGTATATGATTTGATAATCAATACGGACGACTTGACGCCGGACCAAGTGGTCGAAAAGATACTCGGAGCTATAAATGACAGAAATGCTAGTGAAAGATCCTGATACTTTACAGGATAAATGGGGAAAACGTCCCTCGGACCGTTCTTTGGGCGAACTGTTGCAGGCAGGCGTCATCGCACTGGATAAGCCGCCTGGACCAACTTCCCATCAGGTTACAGCATGGGCAAGGGACGCCATCTGTTCAAAACAGATAGGACACGGTGGGACTTTAGACCCATATGTCAGCGGAGTCCTTCCGATAACCACAGGTAAGGCTGTAAGATTAACTGATATCGTCCTTTCTTCGGATAAAGAATATCTGTGTCTGATGAAGTTACACGCAGACCGTCCCGAGAAAAAGATACGGGATGTAATGAGCGTATTCGTAGGCAAGATCTATCAAACCCCTCCTGTACGTTCAGCTGTGAAGAGACAGATAAGGATCCGAACTATCAAGGAACTCGAGATCCTCGAGATAGATGGCAGGGACGTACTTTTTAGAATATCATGTGATGCTGGCACATATGTACGTACTTTATGTGTAGATGTGGGTGAGGCCCTTGGAAGCGGAGCCAATATGACCCAGCTAAGGCGCACACGTTCCGGTGAGATGACCGAAGCCGATTCGGTGACATTACACGATCTGAAGGACGCTTACGTGTTCTGGCAGGAAAAGGGAAGGGAACAGTGGCTCCGTAGTGTCATAAAGCCAATGGAGATCCTTGTGGAACCTTTACCTAAGTTCATAATCAAACCTACCGCTGTGGATGCGATATGTCATGGTGCCGATCTGATGATCTCAGGTGTACACAAGCTAGATGATGAGATCAGGAAGAATGCGTTGGTGGCCATCATGACCGCCCGAGGTGAACTCGTAGCTATAGGCAAGGCATCCATGTCATCATCGAAGATAATGGCCACCGAGAAAGGGGTGGCCGTACGTACGGAAAGGGTGTTGATGGAACCTGGACACTATCCTAAGATGTGGAAGTTCTCTACGGATTTCGAAGAAGACCTAGAGGAATAAATCTTTATTTCTACGGTTCGGTCTAAATATTGATAAATATCTATATCTTGCAACGACTATCTAGGGACGTATCGTAATGGCATTGTTTACAGGGAAGCAGAAGGTGTTCGGCCCAGAGTTGATATCCGTAGGGGATTTCGATCCTCGTGAGGATAGTTGTTATCGTAACATAGTGGTCACTCAGATAAAGGTAAAGCCGAAACGTCTGCTTTATTTACATGCAAGGTCCGATTTCCCTGTCGATGTGGTCATGCTCAACGAGGGAGGACGTCCGATAGGTCATATATTTAATATCACAGAAGGGGACCTGGGTCCGATCTCGACAGAATCCTGTAACGAGATGGCGTTCACCCTAGGGGTTTTCAGAGGGGATAAGGCGAAAGTAGAGGTCGAAGTGTGGACGGTAAAGAGATGAAGCCTAAGATTGAAAGGGGCAATAGGAGATCTTTCTGGTCAACAAGGCTTTCGTCGGACTTAAGTCTATTAAGAAAGTCCGATAAAAACATTGTTCTCATCACTATACTGGCGCTTGTGCCCTGTATAGCTATGTGCTATTACATGGCGGGGACAGGTAACTACAACGCTTACGATATGGTGCCCATCTTAACCCTACCTCTGTTCCTCGACGGAATAATAATATATATTTCTGAAAGACGTTGGAAGTCCTTCGCTTTACTGGCTATAGTGGTAGTTGCACTTTCCATTGTGCACCTCCTTGAATATATCACATTGACGCCTACAACGCTGTTCTTCTTTTTGTTCATACTCATAGGGGGAACGGGTGTTGTTGCAATAGCTGAAGCGATACAGAGGGCTACGTTCTATTCAATTGTACACTCCATAGAGTATATGAACGTCAAAAGCAAAATGAGCTTTTTTGACAAAATGGTGTCTTTCGTGTTCAACGTCCCTGAAGATCTTGATACTAGGAACATCACGATGAACTACAACCTTCAGAGAATGTCTATCCCGTGGAAGGAGATGACACAGACCATCGGTGTGGCCCTGATGCTCGGAATGACCATCTGGATATACATATCGATGAACCCAGCGTTCATGGAACCTGAGACACTTAACGGTATTTCACAGATATCGATATTCATGTTCTCCTTGGTATTGATAATACCACTTTTAGTTCTGCCATTTACGATATTTAAATCACTAGATGTCAGAGTCGAGACCAATTACCGTGCGTTCCATATACACGGGGGGGCGATGGAGACAATTAAGAGAATGGCACTGCCCATCGGTGCGACGTTGATATATGTTCTTCTTGCAATAAATCAGGCCGATCTGATAAGAGTGGTGGCTTACATAGGAGGGTCTGCACTGGCGATAGTCTTCGTTGTAGGGTACACATGCATACTTTACTACTCTGCCAACGAAAGGCCATTGGTGAAAGATATTGCAGCCAAATGGAAAATATTTCGCCCGGTCCCTATATTCGTCAGTCTGGACAACGGTAATAGTCACCGTAATCCTGAAGGGGAACTACCGGGAACACCACGTAGGGATATGTCGGAATTCGGTGAACTGATACTTCCAAGGGGAAGATGATCAATCTTGGAATTTAGGATTCATCCTTCCTTTTTTCGAGAGCGAATCGATGATAGGCATAAACACTTGTCCTGAACTGAATCCCTCGGTCTTGTTAAGGCCAAGTAGTTCCGGCTCTTTATTGTTGGTAATTATTATTTTATATCGTTGTTCCGTATCTTCGGTGGCCAACAGTGGACCATCGTAGGCTTGGGCCACGTTCAAAGCGGTCTCAGCTGTGTTCTGGATATCTTCTGGAGCAAGGTCATCCGGTACGTAAACCATGAACGAACATTCCTCTGATTCCGGGTTTATCATAAATTTTATGTCAGACATATCGAGGCATTCTCTGAACCTGTCCGCATCCTCGCCATCTCCAGCGAGCTCCCCCATTCTTTTCGCAAAAATATGGGGTATATCAAGATATATCGCTTCTTTACCGAGGACCTTCCACATATCAGAGGGATTTATCACAAGATAGATAAGGATTCGTTTTTCTCTTAACCTAATCAGAAAGATTAAAACCGTTGTGATACGTGAACCGTTCTGAATGGCAGAGGATTTTAAGGTCACACCCTGGGAGGTCACAGGAGATATCGATTACGAGCTCCTTCAGGAGAGGTTCGGCACCACATCCATAGATGACGCTCTACTGGAACGCTTAGGAGGTTATGGCGAGATACACCCGATGCTTCGGCGTGGCATATTCTATTCGCACAGGGACGTCAATCTGCTGCTCGACGAATACGATAAGGGCAATAAATTTGTTCTCTATACGGGACGTGGCCCATCTGGAAATACACATTTAGGGCATCTTATGCCATGGGTCTTCAACAAATGGATACAGGACGTATTCGACGTAGAGATGTTGTTCCAAATGACCGATGACGAGAAGTTCTTGTTCAAGGACCTAACGTTAGAACAGACCCGAAGCATGGCTTATGAGAACGCCTTAGACTTTGTGGCACTAGGGTTCGATCCTGAAAAAACTAAGATAATTCTAGATACAGAGAACATCAAGACGCTTTATCCTATAGCATTGAAAGTATCCAAGAAAATTACTTTCTCCACAGCCAAGGCAGTCTTCGGTTTCGATAATTCTACTAACATAGGATCCATATTCTTTACTTCGATCCAAGCGGCTCCCGCATTCCTACCTACGGAGGAAGCAGGTAGACAGGTACCTTGTCTGATCCCCTGCGGTATAGATCAGGACCCGCATTTCAGGGCCGCAAGGGATGTGGCCCCTGGCCTCGGATACCCCAAACCGACGATGATCTACTGTAAGATGTTCCCAGGCCTTAGCGGTGGGGACAAGATGTCATCATCTGACGAGAACGCGACGATCTACACCACGGACAAACCTAAAGTGATAAAGAAAAAAGTAGGTCGGGCATTCACAGGTGGTTGCGTCACAGTAGAAGAGCAAAGAGAGAAGGGCGGTAACCCCGAGATCTGTGCGGTTTTCAAATATTTCTTCTATATGTTCGAAAAGGACGATTCAAAAGTTAACGAACTTGCGATCAAATGCAGGTCCGGAGGCATCCTCTGCGGTGAATGTAAGGTAGAGCTCACCACAAGGATCAATACATTCCTGGAGGAACACCAGGCAAAACGCGAGAAAGCCCGTGAGGTCGTGGACAAAATGACCTACTGCGGATTCAAATGGAACAAGGATGGCGAATAAGATGGATCGGGCGATAGCGGAAGGACTCAGTTACAACGAGAGAAAACTGTTGTTGGCACTTGACGCCGCAGGTGGAAAGGCATCGCCTCAGGAACTTATTGATCGCCACGAATTCTCCATCGAAGTAGAAATTATGGGTGCCGCTTCATGGCTCGAGACAAAAAAACTCGCCGAGATATCTGAAGAAAGTTTCATGTTCTACGTCATCGGCGACAATTCGGTGGTGGAGCAAGGCCTTCCCGAAAGGAAGGCTGTAATAGCCATAGATGCCGCAGGCGGAAAGTTGGAAATGGCGGCTCTCGCTAATGTCATTCCCAACGGAGAGGACAAGATTGCCGTCGGATGGCTTAAAAGAAAAGGTCTTGCGGACATAATCAAAGAGGGGGGCTCCACGTTACTGGTACTTACGGTCAAAGGTAAAGATCTCCTGGGAAAAAAGTTACCTGTGGAAGAACTCCTCTTCGATCTATCGAAAGGCCCTATCGCTAAATCGGACGCTGACGAAGAAACGATCAAAGAGCTCATGGGCCGTGGAGGGATGATCAAAGAAGCCCCCACTTTTTCCCATGAGATATCCCTTACCGATAAAGGTCGGGACATTGCAAAATCAGGCATGGTGGAGTTGAAGAAAGAGATCACTGACATAACCGATCTTCTGATCCAGAGCGGGGAGTGGAAAGATGCGGAATACCGTAAGTACGATGTGCAGACCTTCGCCCCATCCCTCTATCCAGCCAAAAGGTCCCCCATCACAAGACTTATCGATCAAGTCAGGCAGATGTTCTTGGATATGGGATTCACAGAAATGTCCTCCGAATACGTACAGCCGTCCTTTTGGAATATGGATGTACTTTTCACTCCGCAGGATCACCCTGCTAGGGACCTTCAGGACACATTCTATCTGGAACATCCGTCCTCCATCCATGAGGACGATGACCGACTGGTAGAACAGGTCAAACGTCTTCATGAGGACGGCGGAGACACTGGGTCTTGCGGTTGGGGCGGTGAATGGTCTAGAGAGTTCTCAGAATCTACAATACTTAGGACACACAGCACTGTGAGCAGCATCCGTTACATAGCGGACCATCCTGAATCCCCGTGTAAGGCGTTCTCCATTTCTAGAATATTCAGAAAGGAGTCTATAGATTCAACACATCTCCCGGAATTTACTCAGATCGAAGGTATCGTGATAGACGAGAATGCCAACTTCAACACGTTGATATCGTTGATACGTGAATTCTACGCCAGGATGGGATTTGATCAGGTCCGTATAAGACCGGCATACTTTCCGTATACGGAACCATCATTAGAACTTGAAGTATTTTTTAATGGTAGGTGGATGGAACTTGGAGGTGCTGGCATATTCAGACCAGAGGTGGTCGCACCCTTCGGCGTAAAACATCCTGTGTTGGCATGGGGATTCGGATTCGAGAGGCTCGCGATGTTGAAATGGAATATAAAGGATATACGCGAACTGTACATCTCCGATATAGATACCTTAAAAGAAAGCAGGATATTCTGATCAGTCGAAAATAGGGACGGCCTTACCAGTCTTCACTGCCTCGGTGAGTGTGGATATGTACTCTTTACGTCTATCGTTATGTGTCGATCCCAGTGCTTTTCCAAGATAGCTCAAGCATTCGTCCTTTTTTCCCAGGTTATACGCGATGCCTGCACGTAATATCATTATTTCGTCTAGACGTGATACGTCACCGTCCGATGTGAACTTCTTTAAAGTCTCTGCAAGGGACTTTTCCGCTTTGTCATATTTCCCCAACATGAAAAGACACCTTCCTATCAGCATTGCAGATCTGGCCGTTCCCTTCTTTGAATATATCTTTTCAGCCGCGGATAGAGCGCCCTTAACATCATTTTTAACAAGATTTATCTCGGCCCTGATAATTTCTGATTCTTCAGATCCTAACCTCTCAAGTTCCAACGCGCAGGCCCCTGCATGGTCTGGGTCTCCGCATATAACTGCAATCTTGGCCTTGATGCTCCATGTTGCTACCTTGTCCTTAACAGGGTCTTCCATGCTCTTCGTAATCTCAAGTAAGTCGTCGTTGCAGTTTTCTAAAAATTCTTCAGACTTTCTGACCAGAAGTTTATTTGATTCTAGAGAACGACCTGCAGCCATAAGATGATACAACCTCTCTTGATCATCTGGCACATTATCCATCCACCAATCTGCGGCATTACTATTCCATCTGCGTACCGAATCTATATCAACTGCGTCAAGGTATTTTTTCTTGGTCTCTATAGAAATGTTCACCATTCCTTGATGTGTCGCCGGTATGACTCCTGCGTCAGTAAGGGGAAGTAATCTTTTATTCACTGGCACTCTGATCGCACATGCAAGCCCCAAAGCATCCCGATCTGACGGGCTAAGCTTTTCCCACATAAGTTCTGGGTCACATCTCCTCATATCAAGTACGGTTTCGATAGAGATTCCCGCGTCTTCCAATTTCTTACGTACGTATTCGGACTCTGTCTTCCCGTCAGGTTCCAGATAATACACTTTCCGTCTGATGCCCGAACCGATCACATGGACCTGATTCTCCCTGACCTTCCCGGCCACCCTTAATTTCTTCAGTTCCAATGAGGAATGAGCCCTTGAAATGCCTAAGGCCGCGGCGATACCGTCCTGAGTAAGATCGAAGGGAAGATTGTACACCTCTTCTTCGTTCACCATTTTAAACCTGCTAAGATGCAGGAGGATCCTTTCACGAATAGTCAAATGCTCCATGGTAATTGTTGTTAATGCCTGTTATCGTTTATAGCGTTTTCACATTACTAACGTTTTAAAGGTTAATCTATATCTACGCATATTCGGAATTACGATGAGAAGATTGTTTGTATGTAGTGAACCGGATATACCATCTGCTAACATGAGAGACTGCCTTACGAATCTCCGGGATTGGGAGATAGTAGGGGCCGAAGAGGAAGAAAGCATGATGCGTTTTGATGAAACATATATGTTATCTTCTTCGCGCTGGCACATAGATTTTGAAGAAGTTCTTGAAACATCTTTAAGATTCGGTGTAGATCCAGAGCTAATTGTATTCATGTCCCGGCACTCGTCAGCCAGCGGTCGTCCTGCGTTGACCGTTCATCCGATCGGGAACTTCCATGAGAACAAACTTGGGGGGCGATCAGAGAAACTTGTGAAAGCCGCCTCCGGTCACATGACTGATGCACTCCGCCGTATCAATGCTACGAACGATATGGACGGGACCGAGGTCTCATTCGAGGTAACCCACCACGGTCCATGGGTTGACCGCCCTACGTTCTTCATAGAGATCGGGAGTGACGAGAGCCATTGGCAGAACAGGCATGCGGCCGACATACTTGCACACGTTCTTCTAAATAACATAGAAAGCAAAAACCCGGTCGTGGTAGGAGTTGGCGGAGGACATTACGCCCCAAGGTTCACTGAAGCCGCCCTGAGCTTGAAAGTGGACTTTGGTCACATGATACCGAACTACCATCTTGAAGACAGCGACCAAGAGGACATTGCTAGGATGCTCCGTGATGCCTGTGAGGCCACTGACACAAAACTTGTGTTCTTACACAGGAAATCCATGAAGGGTCCACAGGCATCAAGGATTAAGGATGCGGCGGAATCGGAAGGATTAGAAGTGGTCCAATCTTCCGATTTCGAGGCCATCGATCAATGAGATCTCACGACGGTTCCCTTGACCCTATGGCCAAGTATCGCTGACCTCAGGTCTTCCAGGTCACGCCCGTGGACCATAAAGATGTCTATATTGTTCTTTTTGGCGATCTTTACACCTAGAGGATCAAAGACCCCTGATCTAGAGGCCCCGTGCTCCTCGTAGACAAGCTCCTCCAGCTTTCCTATGGTTATCTCAGAATATCTTTCCGCTTCCCCGTTGGTCTTTGGGTCCTCGGAATATACAGCATCCACCGAGGTGGCGTTCACTATCCTATCTGCTCCAATCTCTTGTGCCAACATTGCAGCAACTCCATCGGTTGTGTGGCCAGGTTCAGTGCCTCCCATGACCATTATTTCACCGTCTTTACGGCGGGATGCCGCCTCTTTTATCGTCAAAGGTATGGTAGGATAATTATCGTAACCAAGAGCCAGATCTAACAGCCCGGCGTTCATTCTCGTCGCAGTGATCCCAAAAAGGTCCTGTTGGTACATCGTACCGTCGATATCTTCGCTGACCGACGCATAATATCGGGCGGTCTTACCGCCACCACAAACCACTGAGATGTCTACATCCGAGGAAAGTTCCTTCAAAAGTGCGGCTAATTTTTTGATATATGCGCCATCCTCATCCCCAGGTATGAGTATGGATCCGCCAATAGAAATTACTACTTTG
>CAYJDU010000040.1:0-8354 GCA_964369035.1 uncultured Methanomassiliicoccales archaeon
AAGAAGGGATATACTTACATTACAAGGCCATCGCAGAATCCACGGATATACCGATTGTGGTCTACAACGTGCCTGGTCGAACTAGTTCCAATATCACATCCAGTACCATGCTCCGCATGGCGGAGATTCCCGGAATCGCTGCCGTGAAAGAAGCCAGCGGTAACGTTACCCAGGTACAGAGGATTATAGCGAACAAGCCAAAGGGGTTCCAGGTCCTCAGCGGGGACGATGCACTTACGTTACCTCTCATGTGCTTGGGTGCCGACGGCGTTATCTCGGTGACCGCCAATTGTTGCCCTGAACTCATGAGTAAGATGGTACATTGTATGCAGAAAGGCCTGATCACTGAAGCCCTAGAGATAAGCAACGGACTGTTGCCTCTATTCGACGCACTGTTCGTTGAGCCGAACCCTATACCGATCAAGTTCGCAATGAAGAGACTAGGTTTCGGGAACGGGGTCCCAAGACTCCCTCTGACGCCGTTAAGCAAAATGGGACAGGACCTACTTGTCCCAGTACTTGAGAGACTGGGACTGTGATTATATGATCAAAGTTGTAGTGGGTGGTGCTACCGGCAGGCTTGGGAATATAATATGCCAGTTGGTATCAGAATCCGAGGATATGGAGCTTACCGGGGCAATAGTATCAGAAAATAATGAGGACATAGGGAATGATATTCTTGGAACTAAGATGTCCGGTCCGGAAAGCTTGTTAAGACTTGCCGAGGATGCTGATGTTTACGTTGATGTAACATCACCTGATGCTGCCGCGGATATCATAGCAGATATCCCTGGGACCGGATGTAACCTGATAGTGGGAACGACTGCGATACCTCAGGACAGGATCGACCTGATGACGTTGAACACTGCAAAGTATAACACGTCCTCACTTGTGACCGCCAATTTTGCAATGGGCGTTAATGTGTTCTGGAAAATGTGCGAGGTATTGGCAAAATACCTTCCTGATTACGATATCGAAGTGATTGAATCACATCATAATAAAAAGAAAGATGCACCCTCTGGTACGGCCGTTGAAGCCATAAAAAGATTGAAGGAAGCCTCCAACGCAGAAGGGGCCGTCCACGGAAGAGAAGGTATCGTGGGTGCCCGTGGGAAAGAGATAGGAGTTCATTCAATAAGGGCCGGCGACATCGTGGGGAACCACACCGTGCTCTTCGGAAAGAATTCTGAGGTCATCGAACTTACACATAGAGCAGGTTCACAGGATGTGTTCGCTCTCGGATGTATGAGTTCGATACGTTGGATAACAGATAAGAAGGATGGTAGGGTCCACAGTATGGACGAGGTGCTTGGAATATGCTGACAGTCATGAAATTTGGGGGATCTAGCATGGCATCCCCTGAAGCGTTTGAACGAGTAGTAGACATAATAGCCTCCACCGAAGGCGACAGAGTGATCGTTGTATCGGCAATATCAGGAGTCACCAACTTTCTGATCGAGGCCGCAGAGAACGAGGATATAAATTATGATGAGGTCCTAAGAATGTTCTCCGAGAAACATATCGCGATTGCTGAACAGATGTTCAATGATGTTCAGATGACCGAGTTCCTAAAAGAATACTCGATTCGGATAACATCCTTTGAAAAGGCACTTAGAGGGGACAGGAACGATCCGTTCTATCATGATGCTATCACATCATCAGGAGAGAGATTCTCTTCGCTCATACTATCTCATGTGTTAAAGTCCAAAGGAATGAAATCTGTGGCACTGACTTCAGCCGCCGCAGGCATACATTCCACAGGAACCCCGCTTTCTGGATATGCTAATCTTAAGCGCACCGATACGGGAGTGAATATGAAGGTCAGACCGATAATAGATCAGGGAATCATACCGATCATAACTGGATTCTATGGCATGAACGATATCGGTAAGCCTCTTACTTTCGGTCGTGGAGGTTCGGATTACTCGGGTGCTGTTGTAGCAAATGCACTGATGGCTGACGAACTTCAGATTTGGACGGACGTGGATGGATTCATGTCCGCCGACCCCAAGATCGTCAAGGACGCCGTGCTTATCGAGGAGATGAACTACGGTGAGGCTGCAGAACTCGCATACTTCGGCGCTAAAGTATTACATCCTAGGACAATAGAGCCAGCCAGACAGAGGCACATCCCTGTACGGGTGAAGAACACCTTCAGACCGGAATCCCCTGGAACTTTGATACACCATCTGAGAGGACCTCAGAACGGACTTTTGATGAGCGTTGCTGCTAAAACAGACTTATCCATCATAACGATAAGTTCGGCAGAAATCGCATATCGTCCGAACATGGTCGCACGCATCATCGAAAAGATAGCTGAAAAGAACGTGATTATCTATTCGATATCCACTTCCCTATCCACGGTAGCATTCCTTCTGCATAATAATGACGTTCAGCAAACCCTCACCCAATTGAACACTTTGGTCAAGAGCGGTATCGAGAAGATAAATGTCAAGAGCGATGTGGCACTTGTGTGCTGTGTAGGAGACGACCTGCTGGATAGGTGTGGGGTATCAGGCGACATATTTAGTGTTGTCAAGGACGTGGGGACAAACGTGGAGATGATTTCGGAAGGAGCATCCGATTATTCTCTGAACTTTGTGGTCCCTATGGAAATGTTAGTCGGTACAGTTAAAGCGCTCCACGCTCAATTCGTGAGGAAATAATATGGAAAATTATGAATCGGACGGCGGCAGGATGTTATTTGCCGGGATATACGCCAGTGATATCGCGGAAGAGTTCGGCACTCCTGTTTACGTAACAGATGAACAGAAGCTCAGAGCGAACTACCGTAACATATACGGTGCGTTCTCTGAAGAAATGGATACTCGCATCAACTATGCGTGTAAGGCCAACAGCAGTCTTGCCATATTGAAGATACTGGAACAAGAAGGTTCCGGGATCGATGCGGTGTCGATAGGGGAAATAAAGACGTGTCTGAAGGCGGGCTTCACCGCGGATCGTATCCTGTACACAGGAGTTAACGTCAGTAACGAGGAACTGAGAGAAATCTCAGACCTAGGGGTTATGATCAACATCGATTCGGAATCGGAACTCGAAAGATTAGCTGTGATCCATCCTGGAGCAGAGATCTCCGTAAGAATCAACCCAGACGTGGGAAGCGGACACTGTGACAAAGTAGTGACAGGAAAAAAGGGAACGAAGTTCGGCATACCTGCGGACCGTGCCCTTGACGTATACTCCAGAGCTAAAGACCTTGGGTTCCAAATACGCGGAATACACGCTCACATAGGATCAGGGGGGAATGACCTGAATCCGTTCCTGGATGAAGTAGAAGTGCTCGTGAATATAACCAATTCACTTAGCGAGATTGGTATAGAGCTTGAGTTCATAGATATCGGTGGTGGCATTGGTATACCGTACAAGATAAATGAAGAGCCGATGGACATCAAGGAATTGGCGATCGAGGTGACAGACATGATAAAGATGGGGGCCGAGGTCAAAACCATCATTATCGAACCAGGCAGATACATCGTAGCCGATACCACCGTCCTGTTAACGAGATGCGTTGACGTTAAGGACCTAGGATCTAAGAAGTTTGTAGGCGTGGATGCAGGGATGAACACGCTCCTACGTCCTGCCATGTACGATTCGTATCATCACGTGGCCATCGCCGACAAGTTCGAAAAGGCTTGCACCGCAAAATATGACGTTGTAGGTCCAATATGTGAGACCGGGGATTATCTAGCACACAATCGTGTCCTCCCAGACCCCAAAGAAGGGGATATAGTTGTTATATATGATGCTGGAGCCTACGGATTTTCGATGTCCAGTAACTACAATTCCAGGCCTCTATGTAGAGAGGTCCTGGTAAATGATGGTAAAGCGGAACTCATACGGGACGTGGAAACCATCGAAGATCTTTGGAAGCACCAAAGCATCCCCCAGAGGCTACTTGAATGATCTTCTGGAAATACCAAGGAATCGGAAATGATTTTGTGCTCGTAGACGGGATGGACGGCACTGTAGGGATCGATACAGAATGGTGCAAGAGCGTCTGTCGACGTAACTTCGATGTGGGTGCCGATGGTGTACTGTATATTATGCCAGGCGAGGACACGGACCTGACCATGCGAGTGATCAATGCGGACGGCACCGAAGCGGAGATGTGTGGCAACGGCATACGATGTGTGGCCAAACACGCCTACGACCACGGCCTGGTGAAAGAACAAAGATTCAGCATACACACCCTAGCAGGTGAGAAGGACGCTCGAGTAACCCTTGGAGAGGACGGCAAGGTCTCCACCGTCTCGATAGACATGGGAGCCCCGATATTGAACGGAAAGTCCATACCCATCGACCACGACGGACGTTTTGTCGACGAACCCTTCGTGATAGGGTCCTTAAGGATAAGGGGCACCGCGATATCAATGGGTAATCCCCATTTCATAACTTTCACAGAACTTCCTGACGAGACAATGAACAGGCTCGGACCAGAATTAGAGAAACATGAATTCTTTCTCAACAGGACCAATGTGGAATTCTGTCGGATGAAGGAGGGAAAAATATATGTCCGTGCATACGAGCGCGGTGCCGGATGGACCTTAGCCTGTGGCACAGGAGCCAGCGCATCCACAGTTGCAGCGGCGTTGATAGGCCTGGTCCCCTTCGATAAGCCTATAGAGGTCCACCTTCCCGGAGGATGGTTGAAAGTCACTGTGGCAAGAGACCTAGGATACGTGATTATGGAAGGTCCAGCAGAGTTTGTATTCAAAGGAGAGATATAAAATGATGAAATATGATCAATCAGAAAGGCTCCAGAAACTACCGCCCTATCTGTTCGTAAGGTTAGAGAAACTGACCTCTAAGAAAAGAGAAGAGGGAGTGAACATCATAGATTTCGGTATCGGAGACCCGGACCTACCCACACCTGAACCTATCGTAAAAGCGATACAGGACGCTATGCCTGTTAACAAGAATCAGAAATACTCGTCCTCACAGGGGGAAAAGGACCTACGAATAGCCATAGCCGAATGGTACAAACGCAGATACAACGTGGACGTTGACCCGGCCACACAGGTATGTGTGACGCTAGGATCAAAAGAAGCCATCTTCAACATTTCCCAGGCCTTCGTTAACCCTGGAGAGACCATAATCGCACCGAGCCCAGGATATCCCGTGTATTCTGGTGCTGCCGCTCTGTTCAATGAATGTGAGGCTGCCGAAGTGGACCTAAGACCAGAGAATGACTGGCTCTTGGATGTTAATGATTGTCCTGAGAACGCAAAGATGATGTATCTCAACTATCCGAACAATCCAACCGGCGCCACCTGTGACCTGGATTACTTAAAAGGTGTAGCGGAATGGTGTGCTGATAAGAAGACGATACTTTCCTACGATAATGCGTATTGCGAAATGTGCTACGATGGATACAGAGCACCTTCTGTCCTTCAAGCCACTCCGGACGCCATAGAGTTCGGCTCTTTCTCAAAGACCTTTAACATGACGGGATTCAGACTAGGATATGCCGTAGGTAACCCGGACCTGATATCCGGCCTAACGAAATGTAAAGGTCAGATTGACTCGGGGGCACCCATATTCATACAGAAGGGCGGGATAAAGGCCCTGAGCATGTATGGAGAGGACGGTTCCGCCCCCCAGGTCGTGAACGACAATATGAAGATTTACGCAGAAAGACGCACGGCCATAGTCAAAGGTCTTAGGAATCTTGGGTTCGACGTGAAGATGCCAAAAGGTACGTTCTATATCTGGTTCGATTGTGGTATGCCTTCCATGAAGTTCACAGAGAAACTGATCGACTGTGGCGTAGTGTTCACACCGGGATCAGGATTCGGGAAATCTGTGGATAGTTACGTTAGAGTGGCCACTACACAGACCCTGAAGAGGATTGAGGAGGCCTTCGAAAGGATCGAGAAAGTACTCTGATCACTTCGGAAATTTATCCTTAGAATATCTAAGGGCCTCGACCACAGGTAGAGGCTTTCCCATCAGGAAAGACTCTAGTGCACCGCCTCCAGTGCTTGTATAAGCAAAGCTATCGGACAGATCGAAGTTATCGGCGGCGGCCCCTGTGTGCCCTCCGCCGATGACCGACTGTCCCTTACTGTCCACCATAGCCTTCATGAGGACGTGTGTACCGACTTCAAACCCTTCTTCCTCTATCATTCCAGCCGGTCCGGACATGAACGATGTGTTAGATGACAGGATAACCTTCCTAAATTTCTCTGCACTATCGTCCCCGATATCAAGTGCTGGCTCTTTTGTAGGTAGATCACCGATGTTCACCGAGACCCTGACACCATCCCTTTTTACAGCAACGTCCACCGGTAACAGTATACGCTGACCATATGTGTTCAAAACGTTTCGGGCGGCGGCGATGTTCTCATCTGTAAGCTCTTTCTTAAGCACATTGAGACTGGCGTCACCGATGTTCACCCCACGGGCATAAAGGAAAGCGTTGCCTGCCAATCCTGTTAAGATCACGGTATCCGCCATGCCACTACCTAATACATGCTCGATCATAATCGAGATATCGCCGAACTTGGCTCCCCCTAATATGAAGACCGAAGGACGTCGTGGCTCATCGAATATCGCACTTAATGCGAAAAGCTCTTTCATCATCAATCTGCCAGAGGCGGAAGGTATCTTCATCTCGAAACCCACCAACGAACTCTGTGAACGATGAGCTGCCCCGAAAGCATCACAAACGTAATAGTCGAACAAAGGTGCCAACACACGGACTATCTCAGATCCTGCCTGAACCTCCATGTCCGCCTCTATAGATTCCGAATCTATCTCTCGAACGTTACCTAGAAGAAGCACCTCGCCGAACTTTAGAGAAAGGATCGCATTCTTAGCGTCTTCACCTAACACGTCATCAACATACTTCACCGGCGAGTTGAGATTCTTTGCAAGACGGTCCGCATGCTGTTGTAACGGAATAAAATCCCAATTGTCCTTTCTGCCTTGATGACCCATTATGACGAGCTTCGCACCCTTACCCGCTAGCTCTCTGATTGTCGGGACCACCCTACGGATCCTAGAATCGTTAAGTATGATAAGAGAATCCCTTGCCAGGGGACAATTTATGTCCACTCTGAGCAGGACCCTTTTATCCTTAAAATTGAAATCACTAAGAGTGTAGAAATCCCGCATTGAATGACCTCAATGTTTATACGGGATGCCAATGGCCATGTTGGTCAACATCATCGATTCCTTAGCGTCGCAAAGTTTACACATTGACCTTATACAATCCACGTTCTCCGGCACCACGTCGGATTCCTGATGGACCGCCTGATAGTAATACAGGGTATTGCCAGTGGACCTGACGCCATCCTTCCAGACGACTATCTCGTACATATTCGATCTGTCCCTTGCGAGATCACCGGCCAACTCCATTACTTCTGCGGTGGACCTGATACCTGACTCGGTGTCGACCATCCTCACCCGGGGAGAGTCCCTTATCACGTCGAGTGCCTCCTCGGTACTGGCACTGTTCTTGAGCTCCAGTGTCACAGTGTGCATATGCATCAATGTTGTCGACGCTTTGATTGCCATCGTATTGATGTTGACCCAGGGCATGATGCTCTGTACATCAGGACCGTGATGGGTTGGAAGCTTGACAGAAGGTTCCAATGCGTTTATCGGTCCGCCTTTACTGTCTCCAGGGTCTGCCCCTCTACGGACTAACGTAACATACGCCTTATCTATCCCAAACTCTCGGTCCAAGGGGAACATCGTCCTTAGAAGTCCAGTGGTATTACAGGAGACCACGCGGGAGAACTGTGCGCCCCATGACTCCTGATAGTTCGCAGTGGAATTGAAAGAGATGCCTGCAAGGCTGTGTTCTTCGCCGCCCTGAAAAATCCCCTTGATTCCTGCCTTAGCATACATGGCCTTGTATTCTTTCCCCACATTCCCGGGAGTACAGTCGACCATTATGTCCACCTTGTCACAGAGGTCTTGTACAGTGCCTTCTACTGGAACATTTGCTGCGTCGAACAATTCGACCCTTTCTGAAGGAACATAAAGATTAAGGCCTCTGTATCTTGCGACCTCGGATTCAAAGGAAGGTCTTGTCTTCGTGACTCCGATGACCTCCATATCCTCCTGCGCTTCCACCGCCGTTGCAACCCTTTTACCAATCGTTCCGAAACCGTTGATACCGACCTTAATTACAGTCATGAAACACCTATCTGCAAATGTATGCCCCTGGGATACATAAAGTTCTTCTGTGACACTTTTTCTATATTTTTACTAAATAACATTATAAAAACTAAGCGAGATACGTTGACGGAGACTACCATGAAAGGAAACAGAGCATTGCTCCAAATGCTGGAGGACAGAGGTGTTGAGACCATGTTTGGATACCC
>CAYJDU010000041.1:0-8326 GCA_964369035.1 uncultured Methanomassiliicoccales archaeon
CCAAATCCTCTTTTCTCAAGGTCTGCAAGTGTCTTTTCCGCCGCAGCCGAATAAGATACTGTTCCCGCACCGTAGATCTTCGTAGCGATAGTTTCAATCTTCTTTTTCAAGGGATCGCTATCAGAATAAAGGAATCTGAAATCCTTGGCTTTAGAACATTCCTCTGTCACTGCATTGGCGAGTTCCACTGCTCCTTCGCCACCCTTTGTAAAGGATTCGGACAATACACTCCTTACCCCTAATTCTTTGCATCTGGCTTTTATTATCTCTATCTCTTCAAGAGAATCAGATTCGAATCTATTTATGCTGACCACCAAAGGAACTCCATAGAGTTTCATGTTCTCTATGTGCTTATCTAAATTGACAAGTCCATTCTTCAGGTTATCGACGGTCAAGGTTCCTTCGTCCTTGAGATCGGCTCCACCATGCATCATGATCGCACGAACTGATGCTACGATGACCACGCAATCCGGTGATATGCCAGACTGCCTACAAACGATATCCATAAATTTCTCGCCCCCTAGATCTGAAGCGAATCCCACCTCTGTCACCACGTAATCACTGAGTTTAAGTGCAGATTTGGTGGCCATTATGCTGTTCGCACCATGTGCGATATTAGCAAATGGGAAACCGTGTATGAAAACCGGCTCCCCTTCTAATGTCTGAACGAGATTAGGACATATTGCATCCTTTAGCAGAACCATCAATCCTCCGACACATCCTAACTCACCTGCCGTTACCATGCCCCCATCCAAATTATACGCTACTACGATATTCCCCAAGCGTGAACGTAGATCCTCATATCCTGTAGAGAGTGCCAGTATGGCAGATATCTCTGATGCGGATGTTATTAGGAACCCACTTTCGTGAGGTATCCCACCTAAAGTACGTCCTCCGAGTCCCAGGACAATGTTTCTAAGATCCCTGGAGTTCATATCCATAGCTTTCTTAAGCATAACACGAGTGGGATCGATATTTAGCTCGTTACCTTTCACAAGATGGTTCTCGACGATTGCGGAAAGAAGATTGTGAGCTGCGGACACTGCGTGAATATCACCTGTGAAATGTAGATTGATATTCCACATAGGATATACTTGGGACCTACCTCCGCCAGTAGCTCCACCTTTTATACCGAACACCGGCCCAAGAGAAGGTTCTCTTAGAGCGCCCATGACATTCTTTCCGATTTTTCCAAGTCCTTGGATAAGTCCGATGGTGGTGACCGTCTTTCCTTCACCAGCAGGTGTCGGGGTGATAGCGGTTACCACTATCAGCTTTCCGTCACTGTTGTTATCGAAACGTTTCAGGACGTCCAAAGGGATCTTGGCCATGTATTTCCCGTAAGGAAGGATATCATCTTGGTCTAGACCGATCATCGAGGCTATCTCTGTTATCGGTTTTGATTCGGTGTCATAAGCTATCTCGATGTCTGTTTTCATAATAATCCGAAATCGAATTGGTTCTAACGTTAATAAATAATATGTGAATAGACGTCCTCGTACAGTGAATTTAAGTACAGTGTCCAATGATTGAGTATTGCACAAGAAAACGCGGGTGACGTCATGGAAAAAAGCAGATATGATATTAACAAGGAAATCGCAAGAAAAATGGCCGGTGGCGTGATTATGGACGTTACTTCTCCGGAGCAGGCTGCCATTGCAGAAGATGCAGGTGCCTGTGCGGTAATGGCTTTAGAGCGTATCCCCGCAGACATCCGTGCCGAAGGCGGTGTCTCGAGAATGAGCGACCCCAAGATGATAAGATCCATTCAGGAAGTGGTCTCGATACCAGTTATGGCGAAATGTCGTATCGGTCACTTCGTTGAGGCCCAAGTCCTTGAATCTATCAAAATAGATTTCATAGATGAGAGCGAGGTCCTATCACCTGCTGATGATATCTATCACATCGATAAAACTGTTTTCAACACGCCTTTCGTCTGCGGTGCCAGAGATCTAGGGGAAGCGCTCAGGAGAATATCTGAGGGGGCTTCTATGATCCGCACCAAAGGTGAACCAGGTACGGGGGACGTAATTCAGGCAGTGAACCACATGCGCGACATTAGTTCTGACATACGATATGTCGGATCACTACTGAATGAAGAGATATACGAAGCCGCCAAAATCTATCAGGTCCCGCTGGACTTAATAAAATATGTGCAGATCAATGGAAAACTTCCAGTGGTAAACTTCGCCGCAGGTGGGGTTGCTACACCTGCTGATGCAGCAATGATGATGCAGTTAGGTGCTGACGGAGTTTTCGTAGGTTCAGGTATATTCAGATCCGGGGATCCTGCCAAACGAGCTTCTGCCATTGTCAAAGCAGTTACTAACTATGACAAACCGGACATCATAGCGGAAGTGTCATACGATATCGGGGAAGCGATGGTCGGTATAAGCAAAGAAGAACTCGAAAAGAACGGCGTCATGATGGCTGAGCGCGGTAAGTGATTTTTGTAGATCCTACGAATTTCGCCGTGTTATTGTGTTCAGAACACAAGAATATATATCAAAAGGCATCGTAATTAGGGGCCATTAAATTATGACAGATACATTACATGTTAAAATGAAGGGATACTTACTGTATATTTTTGACCTTGACGGTACACTGGTCGATTCTGCCAATGGACTTATCGCCTGTTATAAACGGGTCTTCGACCGATTAGGTTTCGAATATGATCCTGACGAACTTGCTAACTTTACAAGGGAGCCGCTTTATGCAACGTACAGTAGATTCGTGACCCCGAATACGGAGTACAAAACATTTGAGAATGCGATGTTCCGAGAGTACAAGAATTCACTTAACTCTAACTGCATACCATTCTCTGATACCCGTTACGCCCTACAGAGGATTGCTGATGAGGGCCTACCTATGTGTATCGCAACACGAAGTACATGTAAAAGAGCGAAGGAAGTCCTCACGACACACAATCTCATACAATATTTTGATCACATAATCGGTCATGATAGTGTCACCAGACAAAAACCGGACCCGGAATGTCTGGAGCTTTGCACATCTTTCTACAGTGTAGAAAAAAAAGATGTATTGTTCATCGGGGATGGAGAAATGGATATGATGGCCGCTGAAGCGTTCGGTGTCGACAGCGCCTTTATAGACCGCGAAGGAAAGACCGACTGTGAGTGTACATATAAGATCAAAAGTCTGAGGGAGATGTTTTGAGCTTCGGGACATATATATTTGCATTCAACAACACACTTTTCGATACACGCAAAGGGTACGAAGCGAGTTACAAGAAAGCCTTCGATTCATTTGGCATAGCTTACGAACCAGCAAAATATCATCAATATTTTGAAACACCTTTGCACATTATATTCGAATCTAATTTTCCTGGGTGTCCATGTAAATACCGAGAGTTCGTGGCCGAATTCTTTAAGGAAGCAGATATTAAAGTTGTCGAGACGGCTACACCATATCTCGATACATTGGATTCAATACAGAGACTCCTAAGCCTCGGAAAAGATATTGCGATAGTCTCCAGTTCTCCAGAGACTTACATAAAAAATATATTGAAAAATAATGACATGGACGATTTATTCAAAAGTATAGTCGGGTTCGAACGATCCGTGATCCAGAAACCCGACCCTTATTCGATAAATATTTGTATCAAGGAACTTAACGCCAAGCCCAAGGATTGCGTTTATATCGGCGGAAGCACGATAGATATCATGACGGCCGAACGTGCAGGTATTGAAAAAATACTTGTAGATAGAACAGGCGATAGGAAGAATACGAATGCGGACATTATCATCCCAGACCTGACGGGACTGCCATTTTAAGTCCCATGTAGGCAGATATAATAAACTGAATGGGCCTTGAGATATATGGCTAAAGCCAGCGTCCGGTCTGAAAAATTATTGCTACTTATTGTGGCAATAGCGATTTTTTTAGACGGCATGGACGGCAGCATCGTCAACATTGCTCTACCGACTATAGCCTTAAGTCTCGGAACGGATACTGCATCTGCATCCTGGGTCACCGTAGCATATTTCATGGTACTGGCCGGACTTATATTGCTGTTCGGACGCATATCAGATATGGGTGCCGTCAAGAAGGTTTTCATCTATGGTTTTAGTATTTTTACGATAGCTTCTTTGTTCTGCGGAATTTCAAATTCTTTAATTATGTTGCTTATTTCAAGAGTCATACAAGGTATCGGTGCGGCAATGTTGGCCGCCGCAAGCCCAATGCTATGTGTGAAATATGTATCACTTAAAAAATTAGGATTCGCACTTAGCGTTATAACATTCGGAAGTGCCATAGGTTATTCCTTGGGGCCCCCGTTAGGCGGAATATTAACCGATTTCCTATCGTGGCATTGGATATTTTTGATTAATATACCGATAGGGCTTATCGCCATACCTCTGGCGTTCTATGCTGTACCAAAGGACGGAGCGATAGAAAAAAGGCCTATCGATCTCACAGGGGCGACGTTACTGTTCTTTGCAATAGCTTCAGGTATATTAGCACTAGAGACAAGCGGGAATCCAAAGAATACATTCCACTTTTTTGTCGCTACGTTCACTTGTTTGACGCTATTGACTATTTTCATCATACACGAACTTAGGAGCAGACAACCAATGATTGACTTAAGGATTTTTAGATCTTGGAATTTCAATTCAACATTCTTGTCGTATCTGTTTATGAACATGACATATATGGGGATTTTCTATTTACTACCGTTCTACATGAGCCTATGTCTAGGGTTTACGGCTAGCTACAGTGCACTTTATCTCATCGTACCGTCACTTATTACAGCCATTATATGCTCGTCATTTGGAAAATTATCCGACAGATTAGGGAGAAGATTGTTCGCTGTCATAGCATGTATCGTAATGCTATCGTATAACGTGATACTGTGGTTCATGTTGCCAGATAACGGACGTTGGATCCTCATACCTGTTGTGATATTGATGGGATTATGCTGGGGAATCGCCGGAGGACCTATGGGGAGTCGTATCGTAGAGCACGCTCCTGACGGACATGGTGGCATGGGCTCATCGATGATGTCCCTGTCTATTTACCTGGGTTGTGGGATAGGGACTGCTTTGTTCGCGACTATCTTCTCTATCGCATCTGGATCCCCGGGGAAGAGCTTCTCATTACTCAGCATCCAAGAGTTCACATCAGGATTTTCTATTGCGGTGCTGGTTGCGATATTTATGTCGATAATAACCATTGTTCTATCATATATCGTCAAAGATTCGGACCGTCTTTCAAGGACCATTGAAGAAACGGATTTGCCCTCTGATTGAATAGGCCAATAAAAATTAATAAACCATAAAGAGTATCAGTTCCCATGAAGTACGAGTGTGTGGTCTGCGGATACATATATGACGAAGAAAAAGAAGGCGTTAAGTTCAGTGAACTACCCGATGACTGGGTATGCCCCGACTGCGGTGTATCCAAAGAAGACTTTGATTATTACGAAGAGTGATTGTTTTTCAACGTTATCGAAATTTATCAACTGGGTATCCTGAACCTTTTGCAGTTGGTCCAGCAGTTGCTTTATTTCTTAACTTCTGTCCGGATACTTGACCGTAGATTTGACGCCCTCTGTGAAATTGGGTCAAGTGACGATACCGTTCATCTTTATACACTTTTTTAAAACAAGATTTTAACGTGAAAAGACAATTTTTCATCGATAAGACAACATCCGTCGATACATATAAGAGCCAGGATATTCTAAATCGGATTAGATCCACTTTCTGAATTTCACGTAGACAGATATAATATACAGGATAAGTTTCGAGATATATGGCTAAAGCCAGCGTCCGGTCTGAAAAATTATTGCTACTTATTGTGGCAATAGCGATTTTTTTAGACGGCATGGACGGCAGCATCGTCAACATTGCTCTACCGACTATAGCCTTAAGTCTCGGAACGGATACTGCATCTGCATCCTGGGTCACCGTAGCATATTTCATGGTACTGGCCGGACTTATATTGCTGTTCGGACGCATATCAGATATGGGTGCCGTCAAGAAGGTTTTCATCTATGGTTTTAGTATTTTTACGATAGCTTCTTTGTTCTGCGGAATTTCAAATTCTTTAATTATGTTGCTTATTTCAAGAGTCATACAAGGTATCGGTGCGGCAATGTTGGCCGCCGCAAGCCCAATGCTATGTGTGAAATATGTATCACTTAAAAAATTAGGATTCGCACTTAGCGTTATAACATTCGGAAGTGCCATAGGTTATTCCTTGGGGCCCCCGTTAGGCGGAATATTAACCGATTTCCTATCGTGGCATTGGATATTTTTGATTAATATACCGATAGGGCTTATCGCCATACCTCTGGCGTTCTATGCTGTACCAAAGGACGGAGCGATAGAAAAAAGGCCTATCGATCTCACAGGGGCGACGTTACTGTTCTTTGCAATAGCTTTAGGTATATTCACATTAGAGATAAGCGGAGACCCAAAAAATACGATCTATACGATCATAGCGACATTTACTTGCTTAACAATATTGACTATTTTTGTCATACACGAACTTAGGAGCAGGCAACCGATGATAGACGTCCGCATTTTTAGATCTTTGAGGTTCAGTTCGGCCTTTATGGCGAATATGACGCTTAATATAACATATATGGGGATTTTCTATTTACTACCGTTCTACATGAGCCTCTGTCTAGGGTTCACGGCTAGCTACAGTGCTCTTTATCTCCTGGTGCCGTCAGTTATTACAGCCGTGATATGCTTACCTTTTGGAAAATTATCCGACCGGCTGGGGCGGAGATGGTTCGCCGTAATAGCATGTATCGTAATGCTATCGTATAACGTGATACTGTGGTTCATGGTACCAGATAACGGACACTGGATTCTGATACCTGTTATGATTTTAATGGGATTATGTTGGGGGATTTCCGGAGGGCCTATGGGAAGTCGTGTTGTAGAACACGCACCAGAAGGGCATGGCGGTATGGGTTCATCGATGATGTCCTTATCCCTCTACTTAGGTTTCGGGGTAGGGACGGCTCTGTTCGCTGCGATATTCTCTATAGCTTCTGGATCCCCTGGAAAAAGCTTTTCATTACTCAGCATCCCAGAGTTCACATCAGGATTTTCCATTGCGGTACTGGCGGCGATATTGACATCTATAATGGCCATCGTCCTATCCTATGTGGTGAAAGATTCTAAACGTTTTTCAAAGGTATTGAAAGACACAGAAAAGCCTGTTGATAAGACCATCGAATAAAAGAATTAATAAATGCTAAAGAACATTGTCTTCCATGAAGTACGAATGTGTGGTCTGTGGATACATCTTTGACGAAGAAAAGGAAGGAAAAAAGTTTAGTGAACTACCTGATAACTGGGAATGTCCCGACTGCGGTGTGTCCACAGAAGACTTCGATTATTGCGAAGATTGATCATTCTTCGGCGTTATCAAAATTTATCAACTGGGTATTCTTAGCCTTACGCAGTTCATTTAGCAGTTGCTTTGCTTCTTCACTTCCCTGTTCGGAAGCTTTGGTCATAGATTCGACACCTTTACTGAAATCGGATTCTATACCTATACCTTGTATCTCCATCTTACCTTTGATGAAAGACGCATCCCTATCGCCTTCTTCGGAGGCCTGAGAATAGAATGAATAGGCTTTTTCCATGTCTTGAGGTACGCCGTTCCCTTCGTAGTATAACGTTCCGATACTGACTTTGGCCGATGTAATTCCCGCCTCTACAGCTTTGGAATACCATTTGAAAGCTTCTTCTGCTCCTCCAGGAATCTTACCTGAATATGTAAGATCTGCCACTTTCATAACGGCCTCTGGGATTCCTGCTTCCGCAGAACGCTTAAACATCTCGTACGCCTTTTCTTCGTTCATCTCTGTACCTGTACCTGTTTCGTACATGTAACCAATCATAAATTCGGAAACTGGGTCATTAGCCTCCGTCGATCTAAAGAACCATTTGAAGGCTTTTTCCATGTCCTTCTCTGTTCCATAACCATGGAAATAATATTCTGCTGTAAATGCAAAAGCGGGGAACATTCCGGCTTCGGCCGCCTCTAAAAAGTATTTGAACGAAGCCTCGGGATCTTCAGGGAATCCGTAGTCGCCTGTGTATATCATCCCAAGCCTAAAACTAGATTCTGCATGGCCCATGGCTGCAGCCTTTTCGTAAAGGTTGATCGCACGACACCCATCCTTTGGAATCCCAAAACCTACCATGAGAACTTCTGCGAATCCGAATATCCCCTGTGGATATCCTTCGTCGGCCAGGATGGAGAACAAACGAGCGGCCTCCTCCGGATTTTTCTCACATTCGCCAGACCCTACCATATACACTATTGCCTTTCGGCACATCTC
>CAYJDU010000042.1:0-8302 GCA_964369035.1 uncultured Methanomassiliicoccales archaeon
CCATTTTCTTTCCTCTGGGGTATGCAAGATAGAGCTATTATTTAAGCATTCGTCATTTCCTAGAAAAATGAGAGCGCTGAAGTTTGAAATCACCTAGGACGCCCCCTGAAACAGAGCCGTTCATCTCATGAGTAACGTAGGTTGGATTGATGATCTCAACGATATCTGCACATCTAGGGGAACTGAATGGACGGTGTTGATCTATCTTCGATATGTGTGTGTTAGCCTTCATCATGAACTCGTCCATGGTATCTTCACCTTTATCACAGTCCACGAAACATTCCCTGTAATCAGAAGATGCACTGAAATGAAGATGCATCGTGTCTATCTTGTCCTTGACGTTTGAACTATATCCGTAGAATATCTTCTCCAACGCACACAGTGCTTCCTCTTCATCACGTATACATGGGAGACAGTTCAACAGATGTCCTGTATCTAAACAGATGCCCCATTCATCGAACTCGAGCTTGTCCTCAAAGAACTGGATCTCCCATCCGTCGATCATCCTAAGGCCCGGCCACCATAAGTTCTCTAACGCCAGTTTGAACGGCGGACGGCCCTTTGGGAGTAATGAGACAGCGGAATTGACCATCTCACAGAAAGCACTTAGAATATGTTTATCGCTGATACCGACCTGATGTTTCAGAACGTCGTCCAAGTTCACATTACCAGCGTGAAGCACACCATAAGGAGGATCGATCTCTGAAGCGATGGAGATGACATGTGCCAGATTATTAGATACCTCATCCTTGCAAGTACCGTACATCGTGAATTTCGCGGTGTCAGAATCGCACTCAGGAACATCTTTCTCGGTCCATGCACGATACCAGTCCGCGGCATAAGGTAGATGGACCGCCGCAGCGTATTCTCGATGTCCACTAGGCACTTTATCGTATCCCGTGAGAAGTTCCAGGCCATCACATCCTATCTCATTGAGTTTTATATCAAGATCGGGCGAAAGTACGTCCGTATCCTCATATACGGAAAAGCTCACAAGGTGCTTCATAATAGAGAAAGAAGGTGTTAGTAAATAGTTTTATCAGCAGAGCTCAAGGGCCGCCGAAACGGCTGCCTCGACGGCCAAGAATTTAGTTTCTCCGCCACCGACGATTATAACATCCTCTCCGGTCATGCCAATATCCTCACGAATATGCTTGGCCAGTTCGGGATCTTCTTCATCGACGTTCCAATCTGGGGGTATCGAAAGTATCCCGTCACGGATAACAATGGTGGTGCAACCAGTCGCACCGGCTTTGATGCCCGCGTCCCTCTGTTGCATCCCGTTGTGTATCTTATCGGAGACCCCGGATACCAATAGGCTCTGAGTATACTTTCCTTCTACCGAACTACCTACATCGATGTCTATAATGCGTATCGGTATGCTATTAAGGAATTTTAACCCCGTCTTGGTTATCGTTATACCAGTCTGCTTGATAGAGATATACTCTTTTTCACGAAGAGCGTCGATAATGCTACGCATACTTCCCTCACCTATGCCAACTTCTTCAGAGAGTCGTTTCCGACCGATTCTCATTCCGTCGGAAAGTAAATGCAACATCCAGTAAACATTGGCATCGCTGAACCTGAACATCGGACCGTAACGTGGAACATCGATTATCTTCATACTTGGAACCCCATTGAAATTATCAGAATGTTCTGACCTTTCCATTGGCTATAAGTTCTGTCACCTTATCAATGTTGTCGAGCCAATCTTCCATGATCGTTTCTGCGTCGGACCTCCACTTAGAAACGTTCTTGCTCTCATCCGCTCCGGGTGCAAGCACCTGGATAGATGCGTTAAGTGGCTCGGCTATCGGCTTTCCTATCTGTGATAGTAACCTTACACGTATCTCTGCCTCAGGTCCAACTTCTTTCGAAATCTCGTTGGCTACTATGTTGGATAATATGTTGTATAATTTTCCGATGTGTGTGATAGGATTCTTCCCAGACGTAGCCTCCATAGACATGGGTCTATAGGGTGTGATAAGCCCATTGCATCTGTTACCTCTTCCTACTGAACCGTCATCTCCCATCTCCTGGGACATTCCTGTGACTGTAAGATAGAATACTCCGCAATCGTAGTTATCCCCTGTGTTGACATCCACTATGACGTTAACGTCATCGTCCCCGATGATTTTCAGTGCGTTGTCCGTAACTTCGCTTCTGAGCTGTTCAATGGCAGAAACATATGCGTCCACGTCGGTAAGGTGCCTGTCAACCATGGCACAAGCCACGGTAAGGGTGACTTCCTTGCCTATCCTTGAAGCCATTATCTTTACGTCCTGTCCTGTCTCAGGCATCTTTTTCTTCAATGAACCGTTTATAAATTCCTCGGTATGAAGAGCCAGTCTGTCCGTGACGGAATATGGTGCGTATCCCACACCGAATGAGGTATCGTTAGCGTGAACTCCAGATGCTTTGTATACACCCGTAAGGTCGTCGGATCCGACTCCGATCCTCGCATCCATGATTATCTCCGAATCAACATCCACATTAGGGAAGTTATTTTTTAGATAATTCCTAGCTGCCCTGAGAGCCACCGGTTTACATGGTAAAGTCTTAATCTTTTTACCGTCGTTCACCTCGGCCGTAGCGCGTCCTACGAGTAATATGTATGAGGGGTCAACGATTGTTCCGCCTCCGAAATTAGGAGCCGCTCTTCCTGCAGCAATCTGAGTTTCGTCAGTGTTATGGTGAAGAACGTGACCGAACTCTTTAATGTACATTTTGCAAAGTTCCTTGCTAACGGACTCCGCGATACCGTCGGCCACGCTGTCCGGATGACCGATCCCTTTTCTCTCAACTATCTCAACATTCCTGTCCGGTACAGGCATCTCATCGATACCTTCAAAGTAGATGTGTTTAGCCAAATTCATAGCCTCCCAGCTAACTGCTGTAATATGTCTTATTAATTCATCGCTTATAAAGTGATTTGTAAGAAATATTCATATACGAATAATTGAGTCCGAATAATATGAAATATCCGCCAGAATCAGATATTAAAAAAAGGAGGGTTGCATTGGGCATAACACAATCCGAACTGGCGATAGTATCAGGCATCAGTCAGAGCACTATAACTAAAATAGAAACGGGTAAAACGAAAACAAGCTACGAGACAGCCGTTAGATTGTTAGAGACCTTAGAGTCCCTTAATCGTTCGAAGAGGATAGACCGGACGGCGGCGGACATTGCCTCTGATTCCCCAATAACCGTTGATGCAGATGATTGTATAAGGGTCGCATCGGAGTTGATGCGACTTAGCGGATTCTCCCAACTTCCGGTGATGAGAGGGAATAGTCACGTAGGGAGCATCTCGGAACGTAGGATATTGAGCCTTATCGAAGAGGGAGGTATACCTATGGAAGACCTGCGGAATATCTCCATAGGGGATGTGATGGGCGAATCGTTCCCTATGGTATCGGAAAGTACGCCTTTATCGACAGTGGCTTTCCTAATGAACGATAGTGATGCAGTCCTGGTATCTAGACAGGGGAAGGTCGTCAGCGTCATTACCAGCACAGATCTTCTTAAACTGATTTGATATCTTTATGGGTTACAGAGATGTGTTTGAAATCCTCGGCCAATATAGTGTCAGGAAATAATTCTACAGCTTCTTTTAACAGGATATCCCGATCCTTGTAACGATTGCTTATATGAGTCAGTATCAACATCCTGACACCACATTTTTTAGCTACCTCAGCGGCCTGCACCGATGTTGTGTGACCGTGCCCTGTAGCCATCTTGGTCTCGGCTGAACCGAACGTCGCCTCATGTACCAGGACATCTGCCCCCATTGCCGCGTCACGGACCTGATCACATGGCTTTGTATCTCCCGTATAAACCATCTTAAGACCTTTTACGATACGGAAGGTTATATCCTTCGCCGTAACGCCATCAATCACAGCACCTTCCTTGATACGGGTGATGTTTTCGGGACTTATTCCTTTTTCTGCGACTTTACGCGCATCGATACGTATGGAGTCTTTTTCAGATAACGAGAAACCTACAGAAGGGACCGTATGGTCTGTCCTAAAAACAGATATGTTAAGATCGTTCACTTTAAAACTTTCATCGCCCGAGACTTCCATGATATTGATCTCAAAGGGTAGATCGTCACCACATGTACCTAGTATGATACGGAGAATATCCTCAATACCCTGTGGTCCGGCTATGATAACGGGTTCCTTCCTCCCCGACAAACCCATTGTAAGCAATAGTCCAGGAAGTCCAAGGAAATGATCGCCATGTAAATGCGTTATGCATATGACTTTTATCTTCATGAATGAGAAAGGAGATAGCATGATCTGTCTCTGGGTGCCCTCTCCACAATCCATGAGAACTATATCGCGACCGCTACGGACGGCCATAGCAGGAAGGCCACTGTCCCGGGAGGGGATACTTGCCCCCGTTCCAAGGAAAAGGATCTCGAGCATCAGTAAATGCGGTCCAGGACCCTTGCCTTCTTGGTCTGTTTTTTGAACTCGCGGTAATGCGTCTTACAAAGATGAATCTGACTGTACTCTCCAGGTTTCAACTTCAGATCGGTCTCTGACACCTGTTTGTAGTTAAACGACCTCTCTGCATCCGAGTTACATCCTTCCACGTAACAAATCTCGACCTTCTCATTATGTTTGGCTACTGCCATAATACACTGAAGGCTCTGGTCTAATATATTTATTCACTTCCTTTTAAGGGTAAAGTATAATTGAGTTAGTGTTACATTCCTAGGTGATGACAAAAGTATCGGCATCCATCCTATCTGCAGATTTTTCTCGACTGGGGGATGAAATGAGAAGACTTGAAGCTTCAGGCGCGGATTGGGCTCATGTAGATGTTATGGACGGCATGTTCGTACCGAACATTACCATCGGCCCGTCGGTGATACAGGCAGTACGTAAATGTACCAAAATACCCTTCGATGTACATCTGATGATAGAACGTCCAGAACGTTATATTTCTGAATTCGTGAACGCAGGAGCAGATTATCTCACCGTACATCCAGAATCCGACGGTGACACGTTAAAAGCGATGAATATGATCGCTGACGCCGGGATCAGATCAGGCATCTCGATCAATCCTGAGACCTCTGTCAAGGTATTGGATAAATATCTCGATAAAGCGGACCTGGTCCTCATAATGACCGTGCATCCCGGTTTCGGAGGACAGAAGTTCATATCTTCTGGAATCGATAAGATACGCTATGTGAGAGAATGGGCCGACGAACACAATCCTAAATTAGAGATTTCTGTGGACGGCGGAATAAATCGTGAGACTGGAGCAGAATGCGTCAAAGCTGGAGCAACGGTCCTTGCGGCGGGAAGTGCACTGTTCAGCCTGGACGATATGTCGCCAGAGATCAAGATGTGGCAGGGCTTTGGCCCAGATCCGTGAGGCTTCGATATGGGTATAAATCTCTCCGGACTCATAGAACCTAAATGCATAGAACTGACCGATATGAGCGGAAAGACCGTTGCTATCGACGCGTACAATACAATATACCAGTTCCTTTCAAGCATCCGTCAACCTGACGGTAGACCTCTGCATGATACCCACGGACGGGTATCCTCACATTTATCCGGGATACTGTACAGGACCGCGAACCTAATAGAAGCAGGGATAGAACCCTCCTTCGTATTCGACGGAAAACCACACAAACTTAAAACGGATACTCTAGACGGTCGTCGTGAGAGACGAGAGAAAGCAGAAGAAGAATGGGAAGAAGCCATCGAGGAAGGGGATATGAAAAAAGCCTTCTCGAAAGCTCAACAGACATCTCGTATGACCTCGGAGATATCGACATCATCGAAAGAACTCATAGGGTATCTGGGTCTTCCGATAGTGCAGGCTCTCAGCGATGGGGAGGGTCAATGTGCATATATGTGTGCAAAAGGTGACGTCTGGGCTTCTGCCTCACAGGATTTCGACTCGTTGTTGTTCGGCGCTTCTACGTTAGTAAGGAACATAACCATGACCGGTCGAAGAAAAATGCCTGGAAGGGAACAGTACAAAGAAGTGAAGACCGAGATCATCTATCTCACAGAATTCCTCGAGGCACTTGATATTACTAGGGAACAACTGGTAGACATGGCCATCCTAATAGGTACGGATTTCAATCCTGGTATCAAAGGTATTGGCCCCAAAACAGGTCTCAAACTTATCAAAAAACACGGGAACCTGGAACAAGTGCTGACACATATAGATAAAGAGATACCTGAATATCAAGAGGTCAGGGATATTTTTCTAAACAGTCCGAACTCTGACGATTATGATATCCGCTCTGAAAAAGTGGACCGAGCGGCAGTGATCGATATGCTCACATCCTATGATTTCTCCACCGCGAGGGTGGAGGCTGTCCTAGACCGCATCGAAAAATGTAGAGAGACTAATAAGTCTAAACGCAACCAGCGTTCGCTAGATGCTTGGTTCTAAGATTAGGATACGAATATCGCATACTTTTACAATAGGATAAAAAAATCCTCTGCCGTAGGAACGGCAGAGATAACCTTGTTTCAGATGTTCATATCCTTCTTACAAATATGAGGTATACCAACAATATGTCGATCACGGCGATCACTGCCATAGCTATGATGATAGTGGATCCGTCATCCTCATCTTCTACCATCAAGTTCACAGTCGAAGGTATACCGCCGTTGTTCCAAAGAGCGTATAGTGTCAAGTTATCTGTGACCGTTAGCTCGGATATCGTATCTCCCGTCGAAGAAAGCGACCACCCGACGAAGGTATAACCTGCCCTTATGGGAGCCATAATGGACGTAAGATCGAGAACAGAACCAGAGGCCAATGCCTGACTTTCGGGCGCACCACCTATTAATCCGTTAAGATCGTACTTGACCAGATATCCTAAAAGAACATTGAACATTATCTGAACTTTGCCTGTGTAGTTACCTATGCCAGAAACTACGGCCGTACCTATTCCCTCGGATGCGTTGTTATCGTAGGATACGGTATAATCGATTCCCTTCGTAAGCTCATTTGTGTCATCCTTCATCACTACTGGTTCCACGGGCGTTCCTAAACATATCTGCGTACAGATAGGGACGATCATTTCAGAAGAAAGGGGCTTTTGAGCTATACTCCAATCGACGGCCCTTCCTTCAATAGTGCCATCATCCCAGAACGTTGTTGTGTTTGAATTCAACATAACGAGTGCATCATATGTACCAGCGTTCATCGCCCTATCTCCACTCGAAACATAGTCTTCACCAGGTTCGATCCCAATCTGTTCTTCACCGTTGTAAACCAGGCCGATTATTACTACAGGCGGATTGATCATTTTCTTATCAACGGTAAGAGTCCCATTAACGTATGATATCGTATAGTTCGAGGATTCTAAACCAGAAGCCGTTATAGCGTAATTGCCGACATTAGATCTTACGACATATGTACATGAGAATTCGATGTTCCCTGTTACGGCTGAGCTATCATCATCGCCAACGAACCCACTGTAACTAGAATTGTATGTAGGCGCATCATCACAGAAAACAATCTGGAAGTCGTTTATTATAACAGATAGAGGGGCTTTGCCGATAGTCCAAGATATTATCTTAGGTTCGGTTCTTAAATCCGGCCACCTTGTGTTATCCGCATCCGTAAGCGTTGCGGTTGCAGTGTAAGAACCAGCATTTATGCCGGTGTTACCTGTTATAGTATATCCACTTCCTTCAAGAACACCAGTGATGTTGGTACCGTTGTAGATCAGATTTTCTGCTATGGTAGGTAGACTGACGACCTTTTCAGTAATATTGAAAATCTTTTCTATTGACCCTGTGTATCTACCAATTCCAGTCACCGTTACAGTAGAAATCCCAACGTCTGTGTTACTCGAATATGAAGCAGTATAATCTAAATCAATTATTAACGATACCCCATTGTGCTTAATTTGAATTATTGGTGTTTGAACATCTCCTGAGTACTCTTGATTCACTATAGGTTCTATCATGTTGTATGTTAACATCTTCGGCGATATGGACCAATTAATTATCTTAGGGCTAATTGAGATATCTGCCCATTTGGTGTTTTCCGTATCTACAAGCGTTGCGACAGCAGAGTAATCTCCAACTTCCGAGAATGCATGATTCGTTAAAATATACCAATTGTTAGATTCAACTCCAACTTGTTCGTTGATATTGTACTCTAATCCTGCATTAGCAACTGGAATTGCAATTATTTTGCTGTTTATATTAAAATTTTTATCTACTGTGCCTGTGTAGTTGCCTATTCCAGTTATTGTTACAATACCTTGTCCAGAATTTATGTTGTTGATATATGATGTCTTATAATC
>CAYJDU010000043.1:0-8190 GCA_964369035.1 uncultured Methanomassiliicoccales archaeon
GAGAAAAGGGGAAACCCGTCATATCCGAGTCTCTTTGTCAGGGATGCGGGATATGTGTCAACAAATGCCAGTTCGACGCCATAAGGATAATCGGACTTGCTGATGAACTTAAAAATGAGATGGTTCATCAATACGGCGAAAACTCATTCCGACTTTATCGCATACCAGTTCCCAAAAAAGGGGTCGTCACAGGAATACTCGGACCCAACGGGATCGGAAAGACCACCGCCATAAAAATCCTATCTGGAGAATTAGTGCCTAACTTGGGAAATTACGACAACCCTCCGTCCAAAGAAGATGTACTGACACATTACGATGGTACAGAAGTTAAATCATATCTTACAGAGATTTACGGAGGAAATGTCCGCACTGCAATTAAACCGCAGTATGTGGACCTTATCCCTAAGGCCGTGAATGGTCCAGTAAAAGAACTTCTCTCGAAGATCAAAGGACGTCTGACTATGGAAGAGGCGGCCGAGTTGTTCGAGCTCACCGAGTTGCTTGAAAGAGATATTGCAAAACTTTCTGGAGGTGAGATGCAAAGACTGGCGATGGCGGCCACTGTGATGAAGGACGCCGATGTATACTTCTTTGACGAACCCACTTCCTATCTGGACATATATCAGAGAGTGAAAGTAGCGCGTATCATCAAAGAACTGAGTATCGACAAGCAGGTCGTAGTAATCGAACACGACCTAGCCATATTGGACTTCCTCGCAGACGTAGTCAGCGTCGTCTACGGAATGGAGGGGGCATACGGCGTCTTCACTAAGGCTAGACAGGTAAGAACAGCCATAAACGTCTATCTAGATGGATATCTCCCAGAGGAGAACATACGTTTCAGGGATAGTCCCATAGAATTCTACGCATCCCCGCCAAGAGGGGACTGGGTGACGGCGGATCTACTGTCTTTTGAAGGGCTCAGTAAAGACTTCGGCGAATTCAAGCTTAATGTTGTAGGTGGTTCAATCAAGATGGGGGAGACCGTAGGTGTTGTGGGTCCGAACGCTACAGGTAAGACTACCTTCGTAAAAATGTTAGCTGGGGTCATCGAACCTGATAAGGGTTCCATGGACGGCAAAATTAAAGTTGCTTATAAACCGCAATACATCACCGGGGATTTTGACGGTACCGTTAGCGATATGCTATATCGCCAAGATTATGAGAGGGTCACTTCAAGCTTCTTCGAAGGCGAGGTTATCAATCCTCTGAGCATCAAATGCCTCATGGATAAACAGGTCAAGAACCTGTCCGGAGGAGAGCTACAGAGGGTGGCCATAACAATGTGTCTCCTTTCAGATGCGGATATGTATCTTTTCGATGAACCTTCTGCGTACCTGGATTCCAACCAGAGGATGAACGCCGCTAAGACAATAAGAAGAATGATGGAGAAATCGGGACGCAGCGGAATGGTCGTGGACCACGACATATACTTCCTGGATATGGTCTCGGATTCCATGATGGTCTTCGGCGGGGATCCAGGGTTCCATGGTATCGGAGAAGGCCCTTATGATATGAGGGACGGCATGAACAAGTTCCTTTCCGCTGTTGATATAACGTTCAGGAGAGATACCGAAAGCCACAGGCCAAGGATTAATAAGACTGGATCTAGACTTGACAGGGAACAGAAAACCAGCGGTCAATATTACTACTCTTGAGCACAGGGGCCCGATATCAAATAAAAAGGATATAAACGCATATGTGATTTTCACAGAACGTATATCGATTGGGATATTTCCAGCAGTATCGACAGTCGTAATATTGGGATCTTCACAACTTTAAGAGAGTATCGGAATCCTTAGATGATATAGGTCCGTCATAAAGCTAGAGTTCGCTATAAAAAATACATGGGCCTTAAGAGGATTTTTTGTATGATTGGCCTAAGCCCTTGAATCGATACATAAAAGAATTTATGTCTACATAAATCAACTTTAAAGGAGTCACACCATTATTTACGTCGGGGCAATAGATTATTTTGACCCTTCTATGCATTTATCTAGATATGAAAAAACTCAATTGTTATTAACCCTTATATAGAAGCGATAATGATTAAAGGATATGTGCGAGATGGGAAAAGCAGACACGCACGTGCATACGGAATATTCTGGCGTAGCAAGATTGGGCGCCATGAAATTTCCTGAATCAGTCTCTACACCTGCACAACAGGTGGACTGTGCTAGAAATAACGGCATGGATGTGCTCTGCATAACCGACCACGATGAAATAGTGGGTGCTTTCAAAGCTCAAGAATACGCTAAGAGATATGATGACATAGAGGTCGTCATAGGTGAAGAGATTACTACAGCCGACGGTGAGATCATAGGATTGTTCCTTAACGAACTCATACCCGACGGTCTTTCTGTTGAAGAGACGGTAGATATCATAAGATCCCAGGGGGGCCTTACCATCGCCCCTCATCCTTTCAGTATACACGTTGCAGGCCTACAGGAGAAGATATTCTCATTAGATCTTGATGGTTTTGAAGTGATGAACGGCGGACACGTGGATTCATATTCCAATAATTTTGCTAAGGCCGTCATGGATAAATACCCTGGGCAGTGGGCACCGATATCTGGCAGTGATGCACATTCGGTGCACACCGCCGGTTATAATTGGACGGAGTTTGAAGGTAACACTGCCGAAGACTTCAGAAAGGCCGTGATCGACAAGAAAACGATTGCCGTAGGTAAACCCGCCCCGGTCTTCTGTGAACTACAATGGAGCATGGAGGTCATCTGGGGAGGACAGAAGATGATGTACAGGTCAATATCCCACCGTCTTCCTGACGATAGTGAGAAGCCTCTTGTTACAAAGATTAACAGTCTATCCAAGTTGAAGAAGGCGACAGGGATAGTATGTGGCGTTATTTACGTGGTCCCCCCTATATGTTTCTTAGCTACATGGTTAAGCACTTCGTTCTTGAACCGTGGTGCCAAAAGAATGCATATGACCATGCAAGAAAGGCTTGATAATGTTGAAAGGATCCTTTTGGACCTGCCTTCTAACATTGTGGATCCCGTCGAAAAACCTCTTTAATAAAATTAATTTTCATTTGAAAAAATTGTTCTCTCGGATAATTGTATCCTTGATGGAAATAACCTTAGATCCTAGATATCTCAGGAATTATGCAGACTGATGATGGAGTATGCACTTTACGCATTCTTTGATAATATTTTATTGACTAACATCTATTGTACGTCATGGAGCAGATTTTTAAGATAGCCGTTTACATCCCTGAAGGATTCGTAGAAGAACTCACCGAAAGAGTTAATGTATCGATGGCCCCGATCTATCCAGGATACGATATGGCATTCTCCATGATCAAGGTTACAGGGATGTGGAGGCCTTTGGAGGGTTCCCGTCCATTTTTGGGTAACAAGAACGAATTATCTGTTGTTGAAGAAATTAAAGTAGAGTTCGCGGTGAGAGAGGATGACCTAAAGAAAGTGATAGAAACTATTGTTTCCGTACATCCTTATGAAGAGCCTGGAATCGACGTGATACCGATGTATCCCTGGAAGGACATCATTCAGTGAAATCGTACGAGAATATCGAATCGAATGTCCTCTGTAGCCTGTGGACCTTCAGACTCTGTTTCCTGTACACAAGATCCTCGTCGGAGAGGATCCTCATCTCATTGAAACGTTCTAGCATCCCTTGGGCACCATCGTAATCGGTCTCGACCCCGACCAAGATATCGATGAGTCTATTGCGACAGGATATATTCTCAGGGATATCCCCGTTCACGCCTAATATAAGTTCATAAAGCTCCGGGATAAGATCCAGATTACGTAAGCACATCCGCTTCGCATTCTTTACGTCATTGCTACCGAAAAGAGCTTCGATATATTCTTCGGTAAGATGGAAACGCTCCTCATCATTGAACTTCTGAGTCTCTGTGAATTCACCTACGACCACGGCCGCGGTATAATTTTCTTCAGCGTTAGCCTTTGACATGATATCTTTAAGGAATGCGGCCTTGGACGAGGTGTCCGCTCCACTTACATATCTTGATATCCTAACTTTATTCCTATCGTCCAGTGCACTATACCACTTGGAAAGTTTGACGGCGGATACCTCTCGAGGGACATCCTTTTTGAAAAACATGAGATATAATCTAATGGGTCATATAAATCATTCGTCATCGAGTCTATGCTGTTCTCGCCTTACTATGTTGTCCTTTGTCCATTCTATCTTAACAACGAATTCTGTTGATCGAATGGGGCAATTGCGTGAACAGATGGCACAAGAAAAATAACGGCAAGGTTCGGTTTTAACAGTTAGTTCTATGTTTTCCTTTAATTCCTTGTTCAAGAACTCTGAGATCCTTTTGGTCTCATCCTCCACCTCTTCTAAAGACAGATATCTAGGTAACGTCACATGAAGGTCCGCAGCGTAACTTGTGCCATACTTCATAACCCTTAGTGAGTGGATATCGATGCACTCGTCGCGCCTATTGCTGATGATACAATCTGCTATTTTGGATATTAATTCTACATCCACACGGTCCATTACTGTATCTACGGTCCCCCTAAGGATCTTCAATCCAGTTGTTAATATGAATGCTCCGAACAACATAGCGATCACAGGATCGATCCACCCAACGTCGTATCCGAAATATATGCCGACGTACACCACAAGAAGTCCGATTATTATTCCAAAAGAATCCCAGGTATCGGTGCATAAATGTCTCCCGCTGGCTTCGAGGGCCTGAGAGCGGTTCTTTTTCCCTATCTTTATGGCTATCCTACCAAGAACTAGATTCACCAACGCAGCCAAAAATATGATAATTATACCGTAATCTAGGTCGGAGATCGGCGAGGGCGAACGAAGTCCTTCTATCGCTGATATTATTATGATGACGCCCGCAATTACAATCATGGCCCCTTCAAAGGTAGCCGATATCACCTCGGCACGTCCATGACCATAAGGATGATCCTTATCAGGAGGTTTCGGCGATATGAACAACGCGTATAAACCAACCATTCCGGCCGCTATGTTGACTATGCTTTCCACGGCATCGGTTAAGATTGCTACCGAGTTGGTCATAAAATATGCGATGAACTTTGCGGTCATCAAAAAACTGCCTACTATTACAATGATGGCTTGAAAACGAAAGTTCTCTCGGGAGCCAGCAGAACGGTAAGACATTGGACTACAGAGAGAAAACAATCTATAAAGAAATTACTGAAGTTTAGGGAAGCTTAACTTAATATTGAATGCTGGCACATTCTTTCGAAGGCAGACCTCTGAACCATGATGCCAGCATTGCAAGTACGCACATGAATACCGATATGATGAAGGATGTGTGTATCACAGTGACAAAGTTTCCATATGTACTGGGGTTTAGAGCGTCAAAGCTTCCCATCACGACAGATATTGTGCCCATCACGATACCCATGGATACCAACATACCGAACTGCCTCACCACCGCAACCATCGCGGAAGCGGACCCACGATCGCAAGATTGCACTGATGACATTATAGCGGTGGTGTTAGGAGCATTGAACACAGAGTTACCTAATCCGAAGAATACCAAGGATGTGACCACCAGGATAAAATTAACTTCCAAAGATAGGAAAATCATCAGCGTAACTCCCACCCCGCTTATCATCACACCGGCAGTGGGTAACATACGTTTATCTTTCATCCTGTCGTATAATTTACCGAAATATGCTGTTAAAGATGTCTGTATCAGAGGTTGGATGACCATTATCATACCGGCCTGACTTGATGATAATGCCCCTATGGTCTGTAGATACAGTGCCATGAAGAAAACCACTGAAAAATTCGCAGAATTTATAAGGAACGATGCCAGACTGGACCTTGTAAAAAGTTTATTGGAGAAGATGTTCACGTTGAGCACAGGATATTTTATCTGTTTTTCATACCTGAAGAACGCCATCAGCACCATCAGACCAAGGGCCATAGAGGCAAAGGACTCGAAACGAGGCAGATTTATCAGACCGGCGATTGTTAATGATACTCCCGCGGTGTAAAGTAATGTACCAGTAAGGTCAAATCTTTTCTTTTCTTTTATTGTATAGTCGGACCTGACCCTCCAAACAGAGAATAATGAAACGATCACCAGAGGCACAGTTACTAGAAATACTGCCCTCCATCCGAATACATCGTTTATCAGCCCACCTATGACCGGGCCCATAGCCAGACCGAAATAGACACTTGCAGTGACATATCCAATGGCCGAACCTCTCTCCTTAGGGCCAAAGGCATCAGTTATCATCGTCATAGCTGTTGTAGCCATGGCGGCCGCACCCACACCCATCAGGAATCTCAGACTAAGGAGCATTGCAAAAGATATTGAGAAATACGCTAAGAACGATGCGATTAAATAGATTATCAGGCCGAAAATAAACAGATTCTTCCTTCCCATCATATCGGCGATCCTGGCGATGGGCACCATAAAAATAACTGAGGAAATAAGGAACACTGTGTTGATATAAGCAAGGGAGAAAGAACCTACACTGAATGACGCACCTATGCCGACCAGACTAAGATTCATCATAGAGCCAGTCATCGGAGTTATAGCCGAAGCTGTACATGATGCAATCAACAAAGTCTTTTTTTCAGACTTGGTCATCTCCTCCATAACTGCTCGATATGTAGTTCATTAATTAAACTCTTGTAGACGGGCATTATTAATTCTTTGACGTAAATACGATGTTATGGACAAACATAAAAGAACTAAGAAAAAACTCGGCCTAGTACAGGTGTACACCGGAGACGGAAAAGGAAAGACCACAGCGGCTTTAGGCCTTGCTTTTAGGGCCGTCGGTTGCGATCTCAAAGTGATAATGGTACAATTCTTGAAACCTTCTGAAGAGTACGGCGAACAGATATCTGCCAAAAGGTTAGAAGGTTTTGAGATAGTTTCCATGGGGTTAGACCATATGGTATCAGACGTAACAAGGGAAGACGATATCCGTCTGGCACATGAGACATTAGATTACTTTTCCAAGATCCTATCCTCTGGTGAATATGATATTGCAATAGCCGACGAAATCAACGTGGCCATGTCTTGGGAATTAATCTCACCTGAAGAGGTCATCGCGGTGTTAGAGAAAAGGGCCCCAAACACAGAAGTGGTCCTTACAGGAAGAAGGGTCCCTGAGAAAATCATCGATTATGCTGACCTTGTCACTGAGATGAAGTTGATCAAACATCCCTTCGATGCTGGTATACATGCTCGACGTGGTATCGAATTCTGAAAAGGATTAAGTGGACCTTACACGTGTATAGATAAGAACATGGCAGTCTACGATAATATCCTGGAATGCGTCGGAGAAACGCCCATCGTAAAATTGAATAGGATATCACCAGGGATGTACGTTAAGATAGAACGTGGGAATCCTGGAGGCTCTGTGAAGGACAGGGCCGCTATATCGATGATAAAGGATGCTGAGACCAGAGGAGCACTGAAGCCTGGCGGGACTATCGTTGAGCCTACTTCGGGTAACACAGGGATATCGTTATGCATGGTTGCCGCTGCTATGGGATACAAGACTGTGATCGTCATACCTGACACGATGACGGAGGAACGTCTAGCGTACATGAGGGCCTATGGCGCAGAAATTGTACAAACATCTGGATCCGAAGGCATGAAAGGTGCCGTGGATAAAGCAAAAGAGATAGCCAGGGAGCGGAATGCGTTCGTCCCAGGACAGTTTCACAATCCGTCCAACACGTCCGCCCACAGGACCGGTACAGGAAGGGAGATTCTCAGAGACATTCCCGACGTGGACTTTGTTTTCTCTGGGATAGGTACCGGCGGTACAGCCACAGGGATCGCACAAATCTTTGCTGATGCCGGATCGGATGCAAAGGTTATAGGCGTGGAACCTGAAGAGAATCCGATGCTCACCGAGGGAAGGTATGGACCTCACGGTATCCAAGGGATCGGGGCCAATTTCATACCTGATTGCTTGGACATCGGGCTTCTTTACGATGTGGTCACGGTGACCACGGAGGAAGCTGAAAGAATGACCGTGAGACTGGCAAGGGAAGAAGGTATCTTCGCTGGTATATCATCCGGTGCCGCAGTGGCTGCGGCCGTAGAATACAGTAAAGATAATAAAGGCAGGAAGATACTAGCGATTCTGCCCGACGGTGGGGAGAAATACCTCAGCACGGGAATTTACGGACGGTATTAAGTAATGCCCATAAAGATCC
>CAYJDU010000044.1:0-7997 GCA_964369035.1 uncultured Methanomassiliicoccales archaeon
GAGTGGATAAATTAAAGAATGAAACGTTACGCGAGATTCGTCGCAGTAAAGACGTGTCATATATCGAATCTGCAAGAGGCAGTTTCTACGGACGTCTCTCATCATATGTACGACAGATATCCAAGGATCTGCTGTTCTTGCAAGAGGCCAAGAACAAGTTCAGGCACTTCCCTGCAGTCCATCCCAACGTTCCTACGGTCGTGATTGCAGGTTTCCCTAACGTAGGGAAAAGCAGTCTAGTCAAAGAACTGAGCACTGCCGCCCCAGAGATAGCACCATACCCCTTCACCACCAAAGGTATAATCATCGGGCATATCGAAGATGACTGGAGAAAATATCAGATCATAGATACCCCTGGTCTATTGGATAGGAGCTTCGAGGACCGTAACAATATCGAGAAACAGGCTGTCCTAGCTCTTAGATATCTCACCAATGTGATGATCTTTATGTTGGACCCTTCCGAGACCTGTGGATATTCCATGGAGAAGCAGAACGACCTTCTAAAATCTATATTGGAAGGTTTCAGCGGGGTCGACATCGTCGTTGTTGAAAGTAAATCGGATGTCGTCAAAACCGGAAGCGGGAACTTGTGCTTCTCAGCCCATACGGGAGAGAATATGGATAAGATCCAGTCCCTTATCATTGAAAAGATGAGAGCTCTGGTGGTGGACGGGCAGTGATCAAAGGTCCTGCTGCAAGCAAGGAGATGTATGAATATTTCTCCGAGCTTTCTAGGCAGAAGGATATCTGCTATGCCGTGGCCCAAGAGGCAAGAAAGGTCGGCATAGACCCAGAACCTTTTGTTGAGGTCCCTCAAGCAGAGGACTTAGCATCCCGAGTCGAAGAACTTCTCAAAGATTACGACGTAGGCGGAGTCGCCGAGGATATAAGACGCCTTACTACTGAATATAAGAACCGAGAGATGGTCTCGTTGATGGTTGCCAAAGAGATGGCACATCGACCGGCAGAGAACATAGAGAAGGCGTTGGATAGGGCCATCCGTGTTGGCCTGGCCGTCTTGACCGAGGGGATCCTTGTTGCACCTCTTGAAGGTATTGCAGATGTCAAAGTCAAAAGGAACGACGACGGTACAGAATTCGTAGACTTACTTTTAGCTGGACCCATAAGGGCCGCGGGAGGTACCGCCCAGGCTATGAGCGTCCTCATTGCGGACGTTGTTAGGAGAGAGCTTAATCTGGGCCGATACATACCTACGGAACAGGAAATATCCAGGTTCGATGAGGAAATCACGTTATACAAACAGCAACAACACTTACAATATTCACCAACATCAGAAGAGATCGACCTCATCGTCAGGAACTGTCCTGTGATGATCGACGGAGAAGGGACGGAACAGGTGGAGATATCAGGTTTTAGAGATCTACCGAGAATCGAAACCAATCGGGTTCGTGGAGGTGCATGTCTTGTCATAGCAGAAGGACTGTGCCAGAAGGCGGCAAAGATCAGTAAGCACGTTGATTCGTTGAATATTGACGGGTGGGACTTCATAAGAAAATATCTGGAGGCCCACACCCCATCCGAGGCCGAAGAGACCGAAGACTCCAAAACAGTACATCCTGACAGCACATACCTCATGGACATTATTGCGGGAAGGCCAATATTCGGTCATCCTAGCAGACCTGGGGGATTCCGTCTTAGATACGGAAGGGCCAGGACCACAGGACTTGCGGCTCTCGCGTTCAGCCCAGCCACCATGTATGCCATGGAAGAGTTCATGGCCATAGGCACCCAGATGAAAATAGAAAGGCCGGGGAAAGGGTGTGTCGTGACCCCCTGTGATGAACTGGACGGCCCAATCCTTTTACTGGACGACGGGGACCTGATATACTGCGATACAAAAGAAGAGGTAGAGGCGATACGTCAACGTATCGTCGGCATAATCGATAATGGAGAGGTTCTAGTACCTTTCGGAGAGTTCTGTGAAAACAATAAAAAACTCGTTCCTCCAGGATACTGTATCGAGTGGCATAAACAGGAGATGAAGGCCAAAGGTGATCTTCCAGAGGACTGGAGAGAACCAACCTATGAAAGAGCCAAGGAGATGTGTTCCCATATCGGAGTACCACTACATCCCCGATACAATCTTTTTTGGTCCGACCTCGAGGTACAGGACTTGACCGAAATTAGGGATTATCTCTTAAAGAATGGCTCATTCAATGATGGCCACATATCGATACCTACAGAGGAAAAAATCAAAAAGACCTTGGAATACCTAGGTGCACTCCATGAGGTTCGTAACGGGCGGGTGGCCATAGCTGAGAAATACAGCGTGGTGATCCTTGATTGTCTGAACCTTACGATAAAGGAAGGAAATATTTTAGAAAAAGGCGGATTCGGTGGCGAGAACGCACTGGAAGCTGTTAGTATCGCTGCTGGTTTCGAAGTTAGAGCTCGTGGTGGCACACGTATAGGCATGAGGATGGGACGCCCCGAAAAAGCGTTCCAAAGAGAGATGACTCCTAGTACCCACTGCCTTTTCCCTGTGGGGATGAGCCTGGATTCTAACAAGGAGCTCATATCTGCCATCGCCTCTTCAAGAAGGTCCGCAAGCGGGACACGCTCTTCTAATTCGGATGTACATTTACAAGTAGGCGCCAGAAGATGCATTAAATGCGGGAAACTCACCTGGAGGTCCTGGTGTAGAGAATGCAAAGCGAATACCAAATACGAAGATAAACACAAATCAACGAATCAGGTGGGCAACATACACACAATGCCGGTGAACCTTAATGACGAGCTTACGGCCGCATGTGAGCTGATAGGCGAAAGTAAGCCGAAGGCCCTTAAATGTGTTCAGGCATTAACTTCCAGAAAAAAAGTGCCAGAGGCTCTAGAAAAGGGTATACTTAGAGCTAAGAACGGTATCACCGTGAACAAGGACGGGACGATACGTTACGATATGACGGATATACCCCTCACACATTTCAAACCCAGGGAGATCGAGCTCAGTGTTGAGGATACCATACGGCTGGGATATACCCATGACTGGAACGGGAACCCTCTCACAGATCCAGAACAGATTTGCGAATTGAAAGTACAGGACATAATCCCCCCTAGGGAGTGCGGGGACTTCATGGTGAAGGTGGCAGGGTTCGTGGACGACGAACTTGAAAAGCTGTATAAATTAAAACGTTATTATAACGTGGCGGATAGAAGGGGCCTGATAGGTCACGTAGCCTTTGGACTAGCTCCTCACACCTCTGGCGGTATACTCTGTCGTATAATAGGATATACGTCCGCAAGAGGGTGTTACGGCCACCCGTTCTTCCATGCATCTAAGAGGAGGAATTGTGACGGTGATGAGGATTGTATAATATTGGCAATGGACGCTCTACTGAATTTCTCCTTCAGTTTCCTCCCGGACAGACGTGGAGGCCTCATGGACGCCCCGCTTGTTCTGACCACGAGGTTGGATCCTAATGAGATCGATAAAGAGGCACACAACGTGGACTGTCTCAGAGAATATCCCTTGGAGCTCTATCAAGCCGCCATGGACATGGCCGAAACTAAGACTGTGGATGGCATAATGGACCTAGTCGCAGGTCGCATAAGCACTCCGGCTCAGTACGAAGGCCTAGGTTTCACTAACGATACCTGGGACATATCGGAAGGGCCAAGATTCTCTGCGTATATCACGTTACAATCTATGATGGATAAAATGGACGCCCAATTATCACTAGGAGAAAGGATACGTGCGGTGGACGAACGTGACGTTGCATCAAGGGTCATCAACAAACACTTTTTACCAGATATGGCAGGAAATCTGAGGACCTTCTCAGCCCAGAAATTCAGATGCACAAAGTGTGGGGAAAAGTACAGGCGCATCCCCATATCAGGTAAATGCAGGAAATGTGGTAACGGCCTGAATATGACGGTTTACAAAGGAAGCGTGATGAAATACCTCGAGGTCTCGAAGAGGATCAGCCAACAGTACAATGTGGACGCTTATACTAAAAACCGTATAGAAATAATTGAAATGGGTATGAAATCCGTTTTTGAGAACGATAAGGTCAAGAAGTGCACTTTATCGGACTTCTTCTGAATGAAAATAAAAAAGGGGCCGAAGCCCCTGAAATGTTTATGCCAGTTGTGTGATCTCTGCCGAGAGTTCAGAAGCTTTTTGAGACAATATCTCCGCTGCCTTGTTGAGCGTCTGCTCAGCAGTCAGCGATCCATCGGTCTCAAAGACGAATAAGAAATTCTTTTCGTCACCCTCAACGATTATAGAACCGTCATTGTTGACAGAGTCCATACAGGACTTACATAGAGTACATTCTCTAATATTTTCGACAACAAGTTTACCGTCATCGATACCGAACACGTCCTTTGGACATATCTTGACACAATTAAGGGCACCTTCTGAGGATGCCCTCTTTGGGTCAATGGCAATCTTAGGGAAATACTTGTAGCCAACACCACTGGTGACCTGCCACTTAACGTGCTTTTTGGCCGTACCCATTACCGCGATGGCGTAGATCAATACTGCCTGCTCACTGGTAAGCTCGACTATCGGGATGAATTCATCCTTTACTTTCAGTTCGGGGTTGCCAAGAGGGACCATGTTCCCAGACAACACTGTTCCAGGTCCATTTTCGTTCAAACTGTACATTATCGTACAGTTCGGACATCCGTCCCCGTTGCATACACACTGATCCTGATAAGTGAAAAGGTCCAGGTCCGTAGGGACCGGAACCATTCCAAGTCTGTGAGCGATTATCTCGTCGAACAGGGGCGTAACGCTTTCGTATTCCTTCCCATCAGCCTCGATGGGACCGAGATGGAACTCGACCTTATCGATGGCCATCTTAGGGATATCGGACATCATCGTCCTTCTGAGCGCATTAGCCATGGCCGGCGAGGAATTCTTCAGTATGAATTTGGCCTTCCTCTCGGCCATCTCGATGATTTCTATTTCCATGGACTTGACCTCAGACCCTGCGTCCTCTACGTCCGCCTTTCTTCTTGGTACCGTCGTGGGGTATTGGAGTCACATCTTCTATGCGACCGATCTTCATGCCAGCTCTTGCGAGTGCACGTATAGCTGCCTGTGCTCCTGGACCGGGGGAAGTTGCTTTGTTACCTCCGTGTGCACGTACCTTGACGTGGATTCCCGCTATGTCCTTCTCTCTTGCGATCTCCGCTATCTTTTCAGCAGCTCTCTGCGCAGCGTACGGCGATGCTTGATCTTTTGCCTGCTTCACGACCATTCCGCCTGTGACCTTTCCGATGGTCTCTGCACCAGTGATGTCAGTAAGCGTGATCATGATGTTGTTATAACTGGCGAATATGTTGGCTATTGCCCATTTATTTGTTGTCATCAGTTCTCACCGTCCTCTGCTGTGATTCCTGCCTCTTCCGCGTCTTCCTTAGCGACCTTGGCATTCCTATTAGCGATCCTCTCTGCTTCCGCTGCCTTGGCTTCAGCCTTGGCGACTAATGCATCAGGCGAACACCTCATAGGGTGCATTTCGTCTGTGAACGCAGATGTAGGTGTATACGCTATAGTAGACTCCTCGCTCCTCAGAACGATATATCCTGGAACGGTCACTCTGTGACCATTGAGGAACACGTGACCGTGATTAATCATCTGTCTTGCTTGCTTGATCGTGTTTGCAAGGCCTTTCTCATAAACAAGTGTCTGTAGACGCCTGGAAAGAATATCTTTCTCGTTAAGGACCAGAATGTCGTTGAGGTCACCGCCGGTCAAGGGTAACATGCCCATGCGACCGCATTTTGCAATGAGGTTGTCGGCTTCAACTCTAGCCTGAGCGTCATTCCCTCTAAGGCGTGACTGAAGCTCTCTGGACTGCTTTCTGTAGTTCCTCAGAACAGACTGTGCTTTCCATACCTCTGACTTATTCTTAAGCCCGAACTCCTTTACTACAGAGTGTTCGGATTTGATTCTCTCCCCTTGCCACGGATGGGAAGGAGTGTCATACGCTCTACGTGAAAATTTAGGATCTCCCATTTAAAACACCTCACTTCTTCTTGACTCCGAGAGTCAATCCTTTCCTTCCGTTGGTCCTCGTCCTCTGACCTCTGACCTTCTTATGAGTCTCATGTCTGATACCGCGATAACTGCGTATCATCTTCAATCTGTTAATGTCGTCCTTCTGTACCATTTCCAGGTCTGTGCTGATCAAATGCATGTCCGATCCGGACTCGTAATCAAGCTGCCTGTTGATGGCCCATGTGGGGGCATACTCTACGTATGTGATGACGAGATTCTCGAGTTTCTTAACAGACTCATCATCTAGGGAACCGATTCTTGTCGAAAGATCGACATCGGCCCTGTTCACAATGGCCTGAGCGGTTCGGGCACCTACGCCCTTGATGCTCTGTAGACCCATTACGGTTTTCTTCTGACCGTCGATATCGCTGTTAGCGATACGAACTATGAAGTTAAAATCTTCATCTTCGGTCTTTGATACTGACTTTTTTTGTTTTACCATTTTTTTCTACCTCCGCAAATGTTCCCTAAGGAAGTATTCAAGTGCAGCCATGGTGACTGAGCTCTCGGTATCGGTTTTCAGCGGGTCCCGAGTTTGCGTAGATTGTCTGATGAACTCTTCGTATTTAAAGAAACTCGTATGCGCGTATACGTATAGGTTGTGAGGAACTTACTTAGGCCACAAGGTCTGACAAGATACCCCAGTCAATCTATCCGATTCCTGGCTGGATAAGAATATCCCATGTCGATATTTTACAGTACGTCGATGGGACGATAGCCATACGGATGTTATAGTGATCGTTATCACGATGAGATGATCTTGATCTGTTATCGATTACTTCATTCACTGATAAGATTATGGAATTAGGCCGATCAATTAAATTCAGCATTCTTCCTTATCGCACCAACCCTTCTCACAAGAGCCTTAGACATTATCGTGTCATAAGCCGCTTCTGTTTCCTCTTCGGATACCAGATTAAAGGCTACAATCTTTCCATCAGACATCTCCATGACGATGAATTTGGTTCCTTCGCCGCGATAGAACCCTACTGCGTGACACATTCCTAACTCAGAGGATTTGAATTGTCCACCTAGGATTCCCTCGAAGGACTTCAATGCTATCAACGGCATACCTGGAAGAAACTCCCGGTATTCTACTGCCATAATCTCAGAATACAAGATTTCTTTTCCGAAATATGGCCCTCTGATATTGAATGAAAATAGATCCTCAGCATAATTAACACTGATCGGGGTCGCTTGTAAAAGGAACAAGAATCCAGCCGATACCATTAAGATAAGTCCTGCAACAATCGTAATGGAAAACTCGCCGGATGTTGATAACCCAGGAACTAGGAAAGTCAAAGATAAAAAGACCGCACCCAGAATAAAAATCACTAAAGATACGATAGCTATTCTCTGTGGTTCGGCCATGTTCCTCGATCTGAATATGTTATAATAATGGTACGGAGGTACGAAATATGGATAAACAAACAGCCTTGCTTGCCGAACTCAAAGACTATCTTGCGGTTAATCTTACAGACAATGAGCTTAAAGCAAGCAACAACAAACTTGAGCAAATAATTCGCAATAGGTTTAAAGACGATTTAACGGACTTGCTTTGCAAATTGCTTAAAGAGGTTTTGGAGGACGAGGAGCAAACAATACTTGTCGAGCGCATTAAGGGCGCAGTCGGCATCGGTGTGAACAACGAGGCAATAGGACTTATCCCGATACAGCTTGCCATAAGCCTTAAAAACCTTGACGAGGATATTTTGGACTTGGGCGAGGAGTATGAGCAGAGCGTAAAGGATAAGCAAGAGAAAGCGAGAATAAGGGCAGAAAAAGTAGCGAAAGCGAAAGCCAAACCTCGCATTGTAACTAAGGCAGAAATCAAAGCCGAGGGGCTGGCGGAGTAATCCGCTTTCCCTTGTGTCCTGTCGACATAGACCGGACACCCTTGACAACCTCTGCCTTCTATGTTATAATAGTACCAAGAGGTGAGATGAGTGAAAATTAAATGTCCTAA
>CAYJDU010000045.1:0-7630 GCA_964369035.1 uncultured Methanomassiliicoccales archaeon
TGGATAACGTACGTAAGTCCGAACTTTTATCGAGACCAATGTGCCAGGACACTGGCATACCTACTTTCTATGTCAAAGGTAAGTTCGATACGTCGATAATAGATGATATCAAGAAAGGTGTGATACGAGCCACAAAAGAGATACCTTTGAGGCCGAACACCGTTGACCCAATATCGCGTAAAAATTACGGGGACAATCTCGGCGAAGGTATGCCCATCATAAATTTTATGCCCACCGACGACGATTTCATCGAGATAACAGTTATGCCCAAAGGGGCGGGGTCGGATAACATGACCAAACTTGTCATGCTCAATCCTTCGGCAACAGTCGAGGACATCGAAAAAGTGGTGGTAGATGCGGTATTGGATGCGGAAGGTCGCCCCTGTCCGCCTGGAATAATAGGTGTAGGCATTGGCGGTACTTCCGATAAGTGCGTTGCGATGTCCAAAGAAGCACTTCTCATGCCTGTAGGCGATGAGAACCCTGATCCTGTTCTGAACGAAATCGAAGAGAACATATTCGTAAAGTTGAACGAAAGTGGACTGGGTCCCATGGGCTTAGGAGGTAATACAACGGTCCTAGGGGTAAGGATAATGAAGGCCGCTTGTCACACAGCCAGCCTACCGGTGGCTGTGAACATAGGATGTTGGGCCACCCGCAGAGCCACAGCCAGGATAACTTCGGACAAGGTCCAGTATTCCCAGGAGGGTTTTAATTGATCTTAACGTCCCCATTAAGCGAGGAGACGGTACGATCTCTAAGGATTGGTGATACGGTGCACATCAATGGACCAATCATAACAGGCCGGGATGAGATGCACATAAGAGCATTGAAGATGGCCCGTGCTAACGAGGAGGTCCCGAAGGAGATCTATGATTCGGTGCTTTATCACTGTGGTCCTATAATGATCCAATCAGGGGAGAAATGGATACCCGTTGCGGCGGGCCCTACGACAAGTGCCAGGATGAACGATATGGAATCTGAGATGATCGAAAGGTTTGGAATCAAAGCGATCATAGGTAAAGGCGGCATGTCATCCGAGGTAGCAGAGACCATGAAGAAGTGCGGTTGTGTGTATCTTGCGGCCGTCGGAGGTACCGCAGTATCCTTAGCAGAAGGTCTTGGCGAGAGCATGGTCTCGTACTGGAACGACCTTGGCATGGCCGAGGCAATATGGAAATTCGACACTAAAAATTTCGGACCTTTAATCGTCGCTATAGATACAGAAGGCGGAAACCTTTACGACCGTGTGCGTGAGAAGATTAAACGTTGATCATTCATCTTCTGGGCTATCATCGATTATCCTTATTTGGCCTGGATGTCTTCTTATCCATAACACATAGACTACTACAGCCAACAAAAGGATCAAGGCCATGAACAGTCCGAACAATGTAAGTACATGAGGAAGGTCCAATCCTAGATATGTGGTCTCTGGTGATATTGTAAGATATATGTCCGGTAGTACCACGTTGCTTTTGTCGCCGAATGTGTATTCTAGAGGTTCCGGATCGAAGAACCCTCCACGTTCAACAGTAATCAGATAAGTCCCTGGTTTACATTTGAATTCGTAAACCCCTCTACTGTCGGTATTCGTGAAAGTTATTTCCACATCTTCTTTGATAAGGGTGACTTTTGCACCTTTTACTACTGTGCCTTCGTATTTTATTGTACCCAATAAGGTAATTTCAGGCGTTGAAACGTATCTACGAGTTATGTCTATGATCTCTAGGTCCACGATATTTCCCACTATGGCATTTTTAGTCTTTGTCCCGGATATGTAGACTATGTCCATGGTTGTACAGGTTATCTCTATAGAGTTCGTGTCGGCAGTATCGTAATTCTCTTCAATAACGATGATGAACTCACCCAATTCGTTGGTTTTACCGATGCCGATGAAGCTTGGACCATCTTCGTTAACGGTCCAGGCCAAATGGACTTCTGCTTCTTTGATAAGTTCGTCGTTATACTCGATGATCCCTTTAAAAGTGGTTTCGTCGGAAGCAGCCGATACTTCATCGCTATCGTACATAGATCCTACTACAGGTAGTAAGAATACGGCTAGTATGAGCAGTGCGACTATGCGAACCTTCATGCTGACATCATAGTAAGCAGGGGTTATAATCCTTCTTTTGTCGAATGATGAAAAATAAATACCTGTAACACTAAGGTATAGGGATTAGGAGTTGCAATGATAGAGCGATCTGACAGGGTGTATACGAAAGAAGAGGTCCTCGGGGTAATGGAACCCCTGATATCCAAATGGTTCACCGATAGGTTCGATGTATTGACAGAACCTCAGGCTAAAGCCATACCTTTGATACACCAAAAAAAGAACGTTCTAGTATCATCACCCACAGGGTCTGGGAAGACCCTTACAGCATTCACCAGCATCATAAATGAACTCACAAGATATGCCAGGGAAGGTACACTTGAGGAAAGAATATATTGCGTGTACATCTCGCCTTTAAAGGCGTTAGCTAACGACGTTAACCGTAATCTCAACGAACCCTTGGCACAGATGGAGCAGATCGCCATGGAACATGGTTTCGATTCTCCAGGTATCAGGGTCGCAGTGCGTTCTGGCGATACCTCACAGAGTGAAAGGCAGAAAATGGCCAGACGTCCGCCTCATATCATCATCACCACGCCGGAATCATTGGCGCTCATAATGTCATCCCCTAAGTTCAAGGAGAAATTCCAACAGGTGGAGTGGGTGATACTTGATGAGATACACGATATATGCGACTCCAAGAGAGGAGCGTTCCTATCCCTTACGTTAGAGCGTCTGAAAGAATGGTGCCATACGGATTTTACACGTATCGGACTTTCTGCCACCCTTGCCCCCATGGAAGCCATCGCAGGATATCTGGTTGGCAACGAACCTGATGGTTCTATCCGTGACGTTACGATAGTAGAATCAGATTCCAAGAAACAGCTGGACCTTAAAGTGATATGTCCCGCTATCGATATGACCACATTATCGTCAGAGATGGTCAACGCCATGATGTACGACCAACTGAAAGAGATGGTGGACGAACATGAGACAACTTTAGTATTCACAAACACACGTTCGGGTGCTGAAAGCGTAGTATACAAATTAAAGGAACGTGGACTGGATAACATTGAGGTTCATCACAGCTCTCTAGGGAGGGAGATAAGACTTGACGTAGAGGAACGTCTTAAAAAAGGGGAGATTAAATGTGTCGTATCCTCAACATCCTTGGAACTAGGTATCGACATAGGTTCCATAGACCTAGTATGTCAGATAGGTTCCCCGAAATCAGTTGCCAAAGGACTACAGAGGATAGGTCGTAGCGGTCACAGCTTCGGTCAAGTCGCCAAAGGTCGTCTGTTGGTATTCGATCCTGATGACCTTGTGGAATGTGCGGTGATGTGCCGTGCGGCCCATCGGGGGGACATCGATCGTGTTGGAATCCCAGAAAATAGTTTAGATGTTCTTTCCCAGGCCATTGTGGGAATGAGTTTGGACAACAGATGGGACGTCGACGACGCCTACCGTCTTGTGAGAGGGTCCTATTGTTACAGGAACCTAACAGAAAAACAGTTCATCAGCGTCATCAGATATCTTGGGAGCCGGGACGAGTTCGAAGGCGTATACTCGAAGATATGGTATGACGAAGAAGAGAACCAGTTCGGTAGACGGAAAGGGTCCCGGATGATTTACTACATGAACCTGGGAACCATTCCTGAAGAAGCCAATTACAGAGTGATAACCGGTCATGGTACAATGGCCGGAGAGCTTTCCGAGAAATTCGTTGAACGGTTATCTGCAAGGGATGTCTTCGTACTAGGCGGACGCTCCTATGAGTTCGTAAGATCGAAAGGCATGACCGCATACGTCAAAGAAGCCACGGGACGGAAGCCTACCGTTCCCTCATGGTCGGGAGAGATGTTACCAAGGTCCTTCGACCTTTCCATGGATATCGCCGTATTCAGAAAAGAGATGTCCGAGAACATAGACCGGGAAACAGGGAAACTCCTCAAGGACATGTCTGAGGACTTGGATATAGACGAGGGATCAGCAAGGAGTATAGTTTCCTATTTCAGGGAACAGAAGATAATTGCTGGATTCATCCCGGATTCTGAGAATTTATCAATAGAGGAATATCTTGATCCTTCAGAAAATCAGAGGTTGGTGTTCCATTTCCCCTTCGGCAGACGTGTCAACGATGCTTTGGCCCGGGGATACGCATACCGTCTGACCAACATGTTGGGTACCAACGTTTCCGTCACGGTATCCGACGATAATTTTATGATAGGCACCTCTCGGAAGGTGGACATGTCCAAGATGTCCGGAATGCTCAAAGCAAAGGACCTAGAACAGATATTAAGGAAAGCTATCAAAGATTCAGAGATCTTCAAACTAAGGTTCAGACACACCGCATCCCGTAGTTTCATGATCCTCAGGAACTACATGGGCCGTCCTATCTCGGTGAACAGGCAGCAGATCCGGTCCTCCTATCTACTGGAAGAACTGGGCAATATGGAGAACATGCCTGTGATCGAGGAAACGTACAGGGAGATCATGGAGGACGATATGGATATCCGTAATGCGGAACACGTCCTAGGGCTTATCGAGGACGGTACGATGAAAGTACATACGGTCCCATACACCGGTACGCCGTCTCCCTTTGCTCACAGCGCTATAATATCCTCCTTCTCGGACATTGTGCTGATGGAGGACCGTTCTGCTTTATTGAGGGAGTTACACCGTAAGGTACTCTATCGTGCCCTCGGGGATTCGGTTAAGGATTTTGAGTTCGAAGAGGACCAGCTAGTACCGTACTTCAGGGAGAAGATCGGACGCATTCAATCAAAGAACGACATCGTTCCCATGCTTTTACGTACTGGGCCGTTACAAGCGCTACGTGAACGTGGACGTAACATATATTCGTACTCTGACGAGGAAAGAAAGACCGTTGACATATGGATCAAAGAACTTCTCGATGAGAAGAAGATCGGCTCGGTGTTCATGGACGACCCGTACATAATGGCCATCGAGGAAATACAATTCTACGCCGCCGCCACCGTGAAAGAACGTGAGATGACCGACATCGATAAGAGGGTCTTTGATAAAATAAGTACAGATACGGCAATAAAAGATATTGCAGTCGAACTTGAAGTAAGCGAAGACATCGTTTACCGTTCTATACGTAAAATGGAGGCCATGTACAAGGTCTCAAGAACGGCGACCACCAGCAAAGGTAAGTGGCTGTATTCTAAGGCGGATATCCCTGAGACAGACAAGAACCTAGCCACCGACCGTATAGTCATGAGGCATCTCGAGTGTTTCGCACCAGCTACCGTATTGGAAGTGGTGTTCGCATTATCTTTGAACGAAGGGGAGGCCCGTTCATCTTTGGAATCCCTCGTAAGCAGCGGTGAAGTTGCCAAAGGACGTTTCCTCATATCTGAGAACGACCAGTATATGCTCAAGGACGACCGGTTGAGGCTCCGTGCAGGTAAAGAGAACGTTTACAGCTTCGAGACTGTTGAGGTCTATCGTTCAACCAAAGGACGTGAATTCTCCAGCATAACGGAATATTTTAAATTCTATGTGTCCGCAGGAAGTGCCATTGATGTGTTCAGTCGTGTCAAAGATTTCGATATAGAGGAATGGAACACGATGCGTGAGGACGGAAGCCTTCTTTTAGGAAGGTTCACACGAGGACGTATCAAATATGTCCTCGCGGAGGACGCCTCCGATTTGGCATATCTTAAGTTCGACCAGACTGAACCCGGAGACGAGAAGTTACTGAATAGCATCGAACACATGGGCACCGCTACGACCCGTCAGCTTACCAACTATGTAGAGGCGGACAAGGAGGCACTGAAGGCCGCTATTTTCAGACTGGACCGTTCGTTGAAGCTCGTTAGGGCCTTCGGCGATAGAGAGGACGGTATGGCCGAGAATGTATACGAAGTATTCCACCCTGGGCCGGCGGGAGAGGACCCTCTTAAGGAACTAGCAGGAAAAATGGTGCGGGCATACGGTCCGATCCCCATTCAAATGCTGAGGTTCATGCTGGATATCGCACCAGAAGACGCGAAAAGACTGATGGACGAGATCAATGCAACAGAAATAATAGTCGGGGATTCGCATATTCCGATGTATATTTTCGAAGATGAGATCCCTGCATTACAGAGCATACCCGAGCACGAGGTCAAGATACGATTGTGCACAATGTGGGATCCTGCCATATCATCCAAGTGGGCGGAACTCTCGGCACGTTATGGTGACAGATGGATGTATCCTTTGATCAAAGGCTCGGTGGTGGTGGGTGCTTTGGAGATGTGGGAAATGTCCGGTTGCATAGATATCCGTGCTTTCGACCTGGATTCTGAGGATATGTTACCGGTAGCCCTGGAAGCCATCGACGATATGATGGACTATTATCACATGAAGAACACCGATATCGTCCGTATCCGTGAAATCATGGAGAAGGATGCATCACTTCTTGAACCCGGGACCGTTGGGGTCCTGGAAGCTTCCGGCTACGTATTCGTGAACGGATTCTACGCCAAAGGGAATTTTGTCCAGTACGAGATGACCGATGAAGAGCGTCTTAGTTATACTTTCGAAAAACAGCGCGTAGGCAACAATGACAAGTATCCTACGGTGATGAACGCCGTGGAAGCCCGGGGATACATACGAGGGGATCAAGAGATCTACACCCGGGTTCTTGATAAAACAACCATCAAGAAGCAGGAAGGTCGCGGTTATCTTATCAAGACCAAATTATTCCCGTCCTATGTCGGTTATACAACACAGGAGTTCGCACAAATCTACAGGGCCGCAAAGGCCGACTTCCTAACGGATGAGGAGAAACTGGTCCTCGGGTTGATTAAAGAATATTCGCCCATATCCAGGAAGGAGATAATGTCCTCATCGCCGTTCTCTGAACCGGTGACAAAAGAGGCCATGGCCTCTCTTACGAACATGACTGCAGTTTATCAGGACTCAGACTCTTATTACAGAGTGGTCCCCATGCCCCGCATGTCCCGTAAAGAGGCTGTAAAGGAAGTGTTCAGATATCATTTCTCGGATTTCGGGATGTCTTCTGCAGAGGAATTATCCAGGTTCATGCCCATGCGTATGTCGGAGATTCGATCCACCTTGGCATTGCTAGAAGATGAGGGATATCTTAAGAAAGGGTTCCTTATTAAGGACGATCCCACTGTGTTATGGATGCTTTCCGAAGACGTCGGTAAGATGCAAAAAATACACACTGGCACATTTATACTTAATTCCCAGGACAATCTTCACGTATTCATCAGACCTTACATAAAGGAAAGATCGGGATACAGTAATTCCACCATCATAAGCGGTACGGACATAATAGGGTCCTTCACAGGCAGGACGACATACGCAGGATCCAAAGTAGACGATTTCAAAGGCTCGGACCGTGGGTATAAGTATCTCAGTGATGCCGCAAGGTCCCTTGGAGTGACCATGGAACAGAACAAGGTCAAAGAGGAGGACGATTGGGACGCCGTGGAATTCTATCTCAAGTCCAATCCCGGGGCCCTCACTCGGAAATGATTTATAATAATTGAACTATCGTTAAGTTATGAAGATTCCATGCGAGATAGTAGTGTGGTATGTGTT